>JAKJFL010000155.1:0-7147 GCA_022704935.1 Candidatus Rifleibacteriota bacterium | reverse complement strand
TTGTAGACGATTTTGCCGGTCGTCGGGTTCTCGGTCGAGGTATCGCGCTCCTTGTCGCGGATGGCGATGATGCCAAGCGCGGATTTGCTCCCGTCGTCATCGGTCATGGTCAGGATGTCGCCGCCGACGTAGACATTTCCCTCGACGACGAGCAGGCCTTTTCCCTTCATCCATCCCTCAATGTATACATCACCTTTTATATAGGTTAGCCCATTGATTTCGACAGCGCGCGATGTATCGTGCGCGCGCGTCGGATTGCCGAGATACCGGGTGAGCTTGTTCGGCACATTCCGCCAGTCGCCCCAGCCATAGAGCGGCACCACCTTCCTGTAGGTCACCTCGTTGCGGCCGAACGCTTCACGGAAATTCACGTCGGTGAAGTATTTCGCCTGGCTCGGTGTCTTTTCGGGATCGACCATCCTGTTCGACAGGCGACGGTATACGTCCTCGTCGTAGAGGTTGATCTTGTTCGTCTCGTAGGCCTGCACCTTTTTCGTGTTCGAGTTGTAGGCCTCGTTGTTCACCTTCGACCACCAGGGCCAGTGGAACAGGCCCATCCACTTGTAATACTGGCGGGTGACCGCCTCGTTCTGATACTCGATCGAGTCGGCGCCGGCAAAGTTCGCGCCGCCGTTCCAGCCGGTCCAGCCGATCCCCATGTCGAGCCAGGGGTTGTCGAGGTCCTTCCGGAGGTCGGTCAGCATCAGCCACTTGGGCAGATCGACCCGCGCGCCGTCGCGCATGAACACCTTGCCGCCCTTCACCGTGAACCCCCACGGGTCCCAGAAGTCGAAGGGAAGGATCCTGAAGGAATCCTGGTGGGTCTTGTTCAGATACAGACCGTGTTCGGGCGCGATCATGCCGATCGAGTTCCCAGGGAACGGCGACTGGACCAGCATGGCATTGCAGGCTTTCTTCACTTCGACCTGGCGACTCGTACGGTGGTAGGTGCCGCGGGAGTTGATCACGATGAGGCCGCTTCGCAGGACGTCTGGCGGAAGCCCCTTCGCCTCGAGCTCTTTCGAAGCTTCGGGATTGCGTTTCCAGGTGACGCGGGTCTTGATCTTTCCATCGCGGATCAGCGGAGGGACGGCGGAATCCTTCCCTTCGAGGCGGGACATGTCGATGTCGACGCTTCCCTCGTCGCTTTTGGAGATCAGCTTGTAGAAAGCGTTCTCTGGGTCGTTCATCCGGCTCTTGATCGTGAACAGAGCCTCTTCGACGCCGGCCTCGGCCAGAAGCAGCGCGCAGGTGCTGTCCACGTAATTCTCGGTCAGATGGACCTCGCCCCGCATGAAATGGATCATGCCGTAGACGATGATGCTGATCACGACGATCGTCGCGATCGTAAAGAACAATGCAAGTCCCGAGCGGCGCACCGGTCGACGGATCATGGCACTACCTCCTGGCGGGGTGTGAAGAGACCCCGTACACTTCATTTTACCAGCCACAGAGCGCCTCCCGCAATACGATCCGGGAAACGTTATTGCAACGAGATCTCCGGAAAAAGCTCACGGGGCCTCGAAGGAAACAATGTCTCCTTCCGAAGCTGTCACACCCGGCGGAACCGTCGCCATCGAGCCATCGGGCTGCACGTCGACGACCCGGACGGTCCCGAGCTCTTTCTTCGAACTCCAGACAACCACGCCGGCGCGGTTGCGTATCTCGGTCACGCCGTACAGCGTGCCTTCCCGGCCTTCCGCGAGGCCGCTCGAGGTCCCCATGTCGATGACGATGCCGTCCGGGCTGACCGCCTGCACCCGCGCCTCCAGCCGGAACAGGCCGTTCAGACGCGACATCACCCGGTCGAGCGCTTTTCTCGTGGCTTGGCCGATCATCGACGCGTCGAACTCGGAGGAACCAAGCTTCAGCGCCGCGCCGAGGGCCTTTTTCAGGTCGCCGGCGAGAAGAACCGCGCCGGTCTTGTCGTGGCGGGCTTCTACATTGTCGGAAAACATCAACCGGCCGTTCTTCAGGTCGATCACTTCGACGCTGAGACGCACATACGCCGTGACCTTCGTGTGCATGAAGCCACCAGCCAGCTTGCCCAGTGTCCCAAGGCCGGTGTCCCGCTGGAAATGGCCGAAATCCAGCACTTTCCCACGAAGGATGTAATCGGCACCCTGAAAGCCGCCTTTGGCCTGGATCGTCGACACATCGAAAAATCCGTCCTGCGCTAGGTTGAGTTCGTCTTTCATCGCAGACAACTCTTCCCGTTCGACGACGATCACCTTTCCGGCCTGCATCAGCCTCTGTCTCAGCATCTGGGCCAGACCCGGACCTATCGGATAACTGGAATCGAACCCCGACGGGTTTGTAAACGGAAGGACGGCAATCCGCGGCCGAGCCTCGGCCTGGACGGCGATCAAGAGGCTGATTCCGGCCACCAGGAGAATCATACGCGCAATCCGACGATACATTCTCATTCAGTCTCCCTGGATCCGAGATTTTTCCTCAACAACTGCCGGTGACGCCCCGGCCCGAAATGATCGGCGAGGAACTCCACGTTCTCACAACCGAGTTTCGAGAGATACAACCCCAGTGCAGGCTGGTTTTCCGGGTCCACAGTCAGTTCGAGACTTTTCACACCTCTGGCGGCCAGCGACTCGATAATCGCGTGCATCAGCATGAAACCGACGCCCCGCCGGCGCCAGGAACGCGTCACGGCAAGACTGAAAAGAAACGCCCGCGCCTCCCCCGCACGCCCGATGACGATAGCCTCGCCGACGATGCCGTCGTCCGGGTGACGGGCGACCCACACCTCACCGGCCCGAGCCATGAGAGCGATATTGGGCGCCGTCTGAGCATCGTCCGGGAAAGCTTCCCGTTCGAGCGCCGAAACGCCCATCAGCCCGGCCCAGTCATCAGATCTGAGCCGGTCAACATTCACGATAGGCAAAGATCCCATGCGTGTCATCAGACTTCCAGAAAACCGACCGCGGAAGGCATAACCCGGTCTTCGGCTCCGGGTGCATATTTTCCGAACCCACTCTCGCCGAGAACGTAAACGCTTCCGTCGGTCCGGCAGGGGAGCACCTGGAGAATTTTGTCTGGGAACGTCGTCCTGGCCTGGATCCGGCCATCGGGCGCGATGAGGACCAGTTCGTCGATTCCAGTGGCAATCACAGCCCCCTGCCTGTTCAGGCACATGTCGGAAACGCCACCGGTCAGGGGAAGGCGTATCCGCGTTCCGTCACCGCTCCGAAGGATCGTGACTCCGTCGCCGGCGGCGCCGCCGATGAACATAGTGTCCTCGATCCTGTGGATGACGACCTGCTTCGCCCCGCCCTCGACATTCGCCCGGCGAAGGACATCGGCCTTTTCGCCAATCACCAGCACATCTCCGTTCCGGAGACCTGCGACGAGCTCTTTGCCGGACGCATCCATCCGTTGGAACACCGGCTCGGCGGAAAGTTCTATCTCATTTACAATATTTCCTTCAGTATCTACGGCGACAACCCGGTTTTTTCCAACGAGCCTGGCAAGATGTTCGGAACCGAGAAGAGCGACGGTCGCGCCCCCGGTCTCGATGGTCCTGGCGGGCTGTCCGGGATGCCTGTGGTACTGGACCGCGCCCTTTTCATCGAGAAGCAGAAGGGCCCCGGATGCGAACAGGTGAGCCGCGCAGAAGTTTCCGAAAAAGCGGCATGCCTCGCTTCCGTCGCCACGGAAGCCGACGACACCGTTCTTTCCGACCGCGATGGCGAGATCCGCGGCGGCCGCGACGGCGATATCGGCCACATCGCCCGCGGGAAGACGCGCAGTCCAGATTTCGTCCCCGACGTCGTTCCGGCAGTGAAGGGTGTCACGGCCGTCCCATACCAGGGCATACTCGATCTGGTCGGCGCCGAGCCAGGTGCGGACGAGCGGCTTCCGCGACGTGCCGGCACCGCCGGCAAGATCGATCTGCCAGACCTTCCGGAAGGCGGGAAGGCTCGCCCCGTCCGCGGAAGATGGCGGTTCCACGTCCAGGAACTCGAGGCGGCTGAAGTCGCGGGAAGCCGTCGAGACCAGGCAGCCGACCCGGCCCTCCGGCGTCGCATACCAGATCGTCTGGCCGTCGCTCGTCAGCCGGGCACGGAACAGAGGCTCCTGAAATCGGTGTTCCCAGGAAGGCTGCCCCTCGACGTTGAGAATGGTCAGCAAACCATCTCTCGAGTAAAGAAGCGTCTGCTTCGTCTGATCGGCGTAGGAGACCCCCGAGAAATCGGCATTCAGTTTCCCTTTCCAGATGCCGATGCTTCTCACGCAGTTGATGCAGAAAATGCACTGGCCGCGGTCGAGCGCGACCGTGACCTGGCCGTCGGCGCTGACGGCGATATCCTGGATCGGGTCGAGGCCCATGAATGCGTCGTAGGGCCGGCCGTCCATCGCGACGGCCTGAAGGCCTTCGCCGAGTTCGTTCCGGCAGGCAAACGCGACGGTCTGACCGCTCGCCGAGATGTCGAGAGCGGCCGGAACCTTGAGAAGATTCCGATAGGTCCAGCGAACGCGGCCATGTCTGTCTGCCAGAACAACGGTCGGCTCACGCGTCACGAGAACGATGTACTGCCCGTCGGCGCTGATGAGCCCGTATACCGCCGCCGTCGGACGTTTTTTCCATTGAATCTGGCCTCTGGCATCGATCAGCAGGGAGTTGCCGCTGTCGTCGACCGCCAGAACGTCGAGGGTATCGGCAAGGCTGATCGTGCGCATGGCCGCCCCGACGAAGGTGCGCCACACTTCCTGCCCGGCGTGGTCGAGCAGGACGACATGCCCCGATACGGTCAGGGCCGCCAAAGCCTTGCGCTCGCTCGTGGCCTGCATCATACGGATCATGCCGAGCTGCTTCTGCCACAGTTCCTGATATCCAGCCCGACCTGTCGTACCCATCATCGCCGACTCCCTATCCCCCGAGAATCCTATTTTCATCAGTGTATCCCTGTTCATTCCCGGGGGCAAGGGCGAAATGCGGAATGAAACCTTCTCCATGCTATACTGAAGACCGCGCACTCGCGGATCACTCATCGACAGAGGAGACGTCGCACATGCCTTTCAGCCGGTTTTCCCCAAGCAGGTCGTCGCTCATCGTATTTTTATACATTGTATTATATATCGTTCGGATCGGTCCCGCCGATGCCGGGATCGATTACCGCATATCGACGGTCAACGGCACCTGGCTGATGAACATGACGACAACGCTGATCCAGGGCGAAATCAACGGAAAACCGGAAGTCGTCTGCCTTCCACGGATCGAGTTCACATCCGAGTTCGACCGCGACGAGTTCAAGCAGCGGTTGAAAGCGGGCATCAGGAAGCAGGACGTCGTATTCCATATATACCACGATGAATTGAACAAGCCGATCAGATCTGGAAACGTTCTGTTCGCCTCGGATATCTACCTGAAAACCCTCAAGATGAGCTACTTCGCCACGCTGCGATCCTGGGGATACAAGTTCAAGGTCAGCCGGCAGCCGCCGTTCGAGGACCGCGCCTACGTCCAGGAAGTCCAGTCGCAGGGTCTTCTGGAAATGTCCGCCGCCCTCAAAGATGGGCAGGGCAATGCCCCGAAAGCGCCGGGCGCCGCGAAAACGAGCGCCGGAACTTCTGGAAGCGGCGGAGGCGGCATGATGTCGATCGCACATCTTCTGCCGGAGGGGTATCTGCCGCCAGAAGTCCGAAAAATGAAGAAAGAGCTCGACCGCAAGCTCAGGGAGATCAAGACCCGCCCCTTCAAGGCGGAGGTGATCAGCGTCGATCCTGTCCGTTGGGCAGGCGGCCGCATGGGCAGGCTCCTGCCGGACGGCACGGCGACATCGTGCACCATCGAGGGACGAGCCGTCGCGATTCGCCTTCCCGCTCCGCCCTCGAGTACGCAACTGAAGCCGGAGGCCTGCGCCGCGCTCGCTTCGCAGGCGTGTGAATTCATTCTCCAGCGCGACACGAACGGGCGCGAGATCTTCCGGGACGGGGCGTATATTCTTGCCGACCTGTATCTGACCGACCTCGGCCTCACCTGGAACGACTGGCTCGAGAGCCAGGGAGTCACTCCCCCGCCTCCCGTCTCCGACCCGACCTATGCCACCGCTCCGATTCAGTTGAAAATTCAGGTGGCGAACGGCATCTGGATGGGACTCAAAGCGCCGGCCCTCGGGGCGATGAAGTTCGACGCGCCGATTCCCGAAGGCTTGTCGGCGGCGGAAATCATCCGCATTCCCCCTGCGGAACAGCCCATCAGGGACTTCACATCTTTTTCGGCAAAACTGGCCATCGACGCCCCGGTGCACGCCCCCGTCAATGTCACCCTTCTTTTCTTCCCGGACGGCTCCCCATACGAGGAAATGGGGCAAAAGCGGGCCCAGCGCATCTTTTTTCCGAAAAAGCAGGCCACCCTGCTCATGCTCATGAATGCGGCGAACAAGCCTTAACCTGAAGCCGGTCGGCCGTAAAAAATCAGCTTCCGGCAGGAAGCCTTGTCACCCCCCGTTCCAATTCTTATAATTTGTACATTCTTTCTACGAAAATCATGTGCGAAGCGAGGTGCCTTATGAACAGCATCGCCTTACGACGTCAGACGTCGATTCATCTTCTGGTCATCCTGTCATTCGTCTGTTCATTGTTCGTCATGCCGGCTCCGGCGAACGCCGGGGTTCTCTCCAAGGTCTGGTCATTCGTCAGACCTGCCGTGAAGATCGCCGGCCATGTCGGCGGTGCTATTGCAGGCGCCACGATGGCCTCGGCGATCGTTCCTCCGCTCGGCACGATCGTGGGCGGCGTCGCCGGCTGGATCGTCGGCGGCATGGTCGCCGACTACGGAAGCGCGAGTCTTTCCAATCTCACAGCAGTCGCGGCAGGCGTGGCCGGCGCTATCGCCCTCGGGCCGAGCGCCATCGGCATCGTCGGTGGCTTCCTCCTTGGCGGCTTGGTCGGCAAACTGGCGTTCAGCCTGCTGAAAAAGGCTGACTGCGAAGTGACGGGCGGGGTTCTCCTCAACCAGGCACAGGCTGCACAGGCACCTTCCATGTCAGTGTCTTCCCAGGTTGGCGAGGTGAAGAGCGAGATGAACAACGGCATGCAGAAGGTCGTGAACACCGTGAAGGAAAAGGTGAACATCGTCACCGACAAGGCGAAGGACACCAAGGCGAACTTGATCCGGGAAGCCCAGGAA
>JAKJFL010000154.1:0-7174 GCA_022704935.1 Candidatus Rifleibacteriota bacterium | reverse complement strand
AATAACGGAATTCCTTCTGGAAATGGGAGGAGGGAACGCCCTCGTCGGCATCTCGGACACATGTGCCCTTCCTGGTGATACCGCGCTCATTCCCCGCGTTGGTTCTATAGAGCTTAATATGGAAAAAATCGTCGCGTTGAAGCCAACGGTCATCTTCGATCTGAACGGGGCTCACAAGCGATATGAACTGCTTTTCCGCCAACTTTCCCTCACGTATGTGAATATCGGAATAGATCACCTGGCCGACATTCCCTCCGCTGCCGTGCGTCTTGCGAACGAACTTGGAACTCCCGAGCGCGGGGCGGCGTTCATGGCCGCATGGGATCGGGAATTGTCCAGCCTTTCCTCCAGACACGGCTATCCGAAACCCCGGATCTACATCGAAACCTGGGATGCCCCCCTCCAATCGGCCACGGAAAAAAGTTTCATCGGGCAGCTAGTCCAGCTCGCCGGCGGTGAAAATGTCATCAGCGATTCATCGAACAGATACCCAGTCGTCACAGATCCTCAGGTCATCACCAGCAATCCCGAAGTCATTCTCATTGCCTATCCGATTGGCGATATTTCCAGAATTGGTTCGAGGCCGGGTTGGGGAGACATCGACGCCGTCAGAAAAAAGCGTGTGTATCAACTCGACGATGCCTATATAAGGCCTGGCTCAGCCGTGCTGAAGAATATCTCCCGCCTGTCTGATGTGATACAAAACAGATAATATTATCATTTTATTGTTTACAGCATTCCCCTTTTCGGGGGTTGGGGAAGAGAGAGTGTAACCCGATCCAAGCACGATTTCAGAGGAAATCATCCTCTCTTGGGGAGGAGCAAAATCGAGGCAACCGACATGAAAAAAAACATGGAAAACCGGATGAATACAAGACCCTCTTTCCGGGCATCCCTTTTCTGGGTGAGCGTTTTTCTTACGCTAGTCAGCTTCCCGACTCCCGGTCTTTTTGCAGAAAGCCGCGTGAAGTCTGAAACGGCCAGAACGGCGACGGCAACAGCGGCATCGCCTGGAGCGAAGCTTACGGAGAAAACATCTCAGAAAGAGCCGTCGTTAACTGTCGATGTCGCGACAACCACGACGAGATTCACTTTTAGTCTTCCCACGTCGGGTTGCGTTTCGATTCAAACCCGATCGAAGACGAAGAGGCAAAACGAGCGGCTCTGGGGCCCCTTCTGGTGCGAACCGGGAACGTATATCGCGACCATCCCCACAGACCTCGTCACAGGGCGCAAGGGAATACTCGAAGTCTTTTCGGTCTCTCTCGCTCCGACCGTCGTCATCGGGCGGTCCGGGAAAGGAGAACGCCAGTTCATCCGGCCGATGGGCCTTGGCTGGGATGCGACGTCCCGAGAGCTGTATGTCGCAGATACCGGCAACGACCGCATCGTTCGACTCAGCTCCGACGGGAGGTTCGTTTCCCAGTATGGCGGGTTCGGCGTTGCCTTCGGCGACTCCTCGGAAGAGCGGGAAGACAGCCTGGATGAACCATGGGACGTTGCACCCGGCGGTTTTTCAAATTTTTACGTCAGCGATCAGAACAATGACCGGGTCTGCGAATTCGACGCCTACAAGAACTACCGGGGAACGACATTCCCGCGAGAGGGAGACCGCGCTTCCCGTCTGAACAAACCACGGGGCATCATGGTCGACGGCGAGAACAACATCTGGCTCGTCGACAGCAGAGAAGACCGCGTGCTGAAGCTCACCCCTTCCGGTAATAAGCTGTTCGAACTGGGTGGCTTCGGATGGAGCTCTCAGAAATTCAAGGACCCGACGCAGGTCGCCGTCGATGATTCCGGTCGGATTTTCGTCTGCGACCGGGGGAACGGCCGCATCGGCGTATTCGATCGTCTCGGCTCCTATCTGAATGACATCAGAACCGGTCTCAAGAGTCCGACGGGGGTCGCCGTCGATACAGACGGGCTCGTCCACGTCTGCGACGAGCGGACGAACGAGGTGCGCGTATTCCTTCCCGACGGGAAGCTGCTGAGCAGTCTGCCGGGCGTATCTGAAACCGATCGTTTCCGGTATCCGGCGGATCTCGTCGCGATCTCGGACGTCGTCTACGTCCTCGACTCCGGAAACAATCGGATCGTTGTCCTGGAGCGGCGCAAGGACAGGCAGGAAACGCCTTGGCAGGTCGGCATCCCCATGATACAATGAGTTTTCCGCCCGACCCGGGCGGGAGAGGTCCTACACTCTTAGTTCAGGGGGCACACGTTGACTCGTTCGATATTCCGGCTCGGGCTGAGCGTCGCTCTGGCCGTCGGTCTCACCTTCTCCCTCGGCGGCTGTAAAAAAGGGAATCGGCAGGAGAAGCAGCGCTTCAAGCTGCACATGACCGACGAAGTCAAAAACATTCCGTTGTCGCAGCTTCTTCCGAAGAACACCGTCAAGACCGGCAAACGCATTGCGGAAGTCGATGACAAGATCAAAAGCGACTACATGTACGGCACCCTCGCCGGCCAGTATGGGAAGTATCCGACGGCAGTCAAGTATCTCACGGCCGCTCTGGCCCGCGAGCCGAAACTCGTCGATGCGCACCACAACCTCGGTCTTGCATATTACAAAATGGGTCGGGTCGACGATGCGGTCAGGGAATGGAGCCACACCCTCCGTCTCGACCCGTCCTACGACGAAACCTATTACAACATCGCGATCTTCCTTCTCGACAACGGCCGCAGAGCCGATGCCGAGAAGGCCCTCACCCGGTGCATCCAGGCCAATCAGTTTCATCTGAAAGCGCGCTTCGCGCTTGGCAAGCTCGCCCAGCAGGAAGGCAAGAACCAGGAAGCGATCAGGCACTTCCGCGCTTACCAGATGCGCGACCGCGGTGACCTCAAGGTGCATCTGGCTCTCGGCGAGCTGTATCTGCTCGAAAACCAGGTCGATGCTTCGCTGAGAGAGTTCGAATCCGCCGCCCGGATCGACGACAAGAGTCCCACCGTGCATTACCAGCTCGGCGTCGCCTACCATCGGCGCGGCCAGCTCGACCAGGCCATCTTCCAGTACAAGCGCACGACCGAGCTCGCTCCCGATCACGTTCATGCCTATATCAACCTGGGTGACGTCTACACGTATCGCAAGGAGTATGCTTCGGCCCTTGCCGCTTACAATGCGGCGCTCGGCATCGACTCTACCAACGTCTACGCGCAAAAGAAGGCAGCCCAGGCAGAAAAGAAGCTCCTGGAAAAGGACCAGTGATCCACACCGGAGCCCGAGCGGGCGTGAGCGGGCCACGCCCCTCCAGGGGAGAGCCTGACGTCGTCGATGCCGCGAAACGGGAGATCCTCAAGGACCGTCTTTCGCTTTCGGACGTCGAGGCGATCGACCTGTTGAACCGCCTCAAGGCCGACGCCGCGAAACAGCTGGGTATTCCCCCTTCCACCATCGAGATCGATTTCGAGTTCTACGGACGCGAACTCGATTTCACGATCACCGCCAACATGCAAAATCTTCCACCGACCAGGAGCACCAGATCATGACCACCGGCATTCCCGGCATCACCCATTGGGACCTCCTGAGCGTCGAGAAGCCGTCGCGCTATATCGGCGGCGAGATGAACCAGGCGCCTGACAAGCCCGGCGCGGCGCTGCGGGCATGTCTCGCGTTCCCGGACGTCTACGAGCTCGGGATGTCGAATATAGCACTTAAAATATTATATGAGATCTTAAACGCGGCGCCCGACATCGCCTGCGAACGGGTCTTCTCGCCCTGGGTCGATTTCGAAGATCTCCTGCGCCGGAAAGGGCTTCCGTTGTATTCGCTCGAGACGAAACGGCCCCTTTGCGAGTTCGATGTCCTGGGAATCACCCTGCCGTACGAGATGACGTTCACGAACGTGGTCAACCTGCTCGAACTGGGCGGCATCCCGGTCGACCGGCGTGACCGCGCCGACGGCACCTTCGTCATCGCGGGCGGCCCATCGGCTTCGAATCCGCTGCCGGTCGCCGATTTCTTCGACGCGATTCTCATCGGCGACGGCGAAGAGGCGCTCCCGGAGTTCTGCGAGCTGATCAAGGAGGCGAAAAAGCAGAAGGTGGTCCGCCCCAAGGTGCTGGCGGCCATCGCCGAACTCGAAGGCTTCTGGGTGCCGGCGTTCCCGAAACCGGTGAAACGCCGCGTCTTCAAAGGGTTCGGCGCGTCGCGGCCGCCGCTGAAACCCGTCGTACCGCATATCGAAGCGATCCACAGCCGGGCGCCGCTCGAGATCTTCCGGGGCTGCATCCAGGGCTGTCGGTTCTGCAACGCCGGCTTTTTCTACCGACCGAAGCGGGAACGTCCGGCTTCCGTACTGATCGAGTGCGGACGGAGCCTGCTGGCCAACACCGGCAACGAGTCGCTGGGCCTCGTTTCACTCTCGACGTCCGACTACACGGCCCTGCCGGAGCTGATCACGGGGCTGGACAAGCAGCGTATGTTCCCCGACCAGACGCTCTCGGTGCCTTCCCTGCGCATGAACGACAAGACCCTCGCCCTGCTCGAGACCGTTCCCGAGCTGAAGAAGGGCGGTCTCACCTTCGCGCCCGAGGCGGGAAGCCAGCGTCTGCGCGATATCATCAACAAGAACATCTCGGAAGAAGATATTCTCAAGGTCGTGACCGCCACCCGCGAATCCTGCTACCGCGTGATGAAACTGTATTTCATGATGGGGCTCCCGTTCGAAACCGACGACGACCTCACCGCGATCGCGGAACTGGTCGAGAAGATCGAGAACACGGCGCGCCGTGAAAAGATCAAAAAGGACATCAACATCAGCCTCTCCGGCTTCGTGCCGAAGCCGTTCACGCCGTTCCAGTGGGCGGCCCAGAACGACATGGAGACGCTAGATAAGAAGCGCCGGCTCATCTGCAATGCGATGAAGAAGAGCCGGGCGCGCATTTCGTGGCGTGACTCGTATCTCTGCCAGCTCGAGGGCGTTCTCGCCCGCGGCGACGAGCGTATCGGCGCGCTTCTGAAAGCAGCCCGGAAGCGCGGCTGCCGGTTCGACGGCTGGAGCGAGCATTTCCGTGCCGATGCCTGGCGCGAGGCGTTTGCCGAGACCGGCATCGATCCCGCGTCGTATACCCGCGAACGGCCGCTTGCGGAAATGCTGCCGTGGGAGTTCGTCGATTTCCGCACCCCGCGCGAGTATTTCGTGCGCGAGTATCGCGAGGCGGCCGGCCTCGCCGGAGTCCAACTGCCATGACCCAGAACAAGCCGCTTCCGGAATACCGGTATCGCATTCATTACAGCCGCCACGGCAACTCGATCTACCTCGCCCATCTCGATGTCATGGAGTCGCTGCTGCGCGCGCTGCGCAGGTCCGGCCTGCCATACGTCCTCTCCCAGGGGTGTCATGCCCGCCCCAAGAGCAGTTTCGGGCCGCCACTTCCTCTCGGCCACGCGAGCCGATGCGAATTCTTCGACATGTATCTCCGCGACGCGATCGAGCCCCAGGCCGTTGCGGCCGCCTTCGCGGGCCTGCTGCCCGACGGCATGGCGGTCACCCGCGCCGAATCGGTGGCGATGAGCGCTCCGATGCTGTCGGGCGACCACAAAGTCCGCTACCGGTTTCCCTTCAAGGCTGACGGAGCCGATGTCATGGCTTGCGTACGTCGGTTCCTCTCGGATCCCGCCACGCCTGTCGTCATCAGGCGCGGCAGGGAGGAACAGAGATACGTCATCGGCACGGCGGTTCTCGCGATTCACGATGAACCCGGGCATGACGGACCCTCTCTCGCGGCGGATTTTTCCCAGGGCGGCAAGGGTCAGCCGTCCGTCTCGAAGATCGTCACCGCGCTCGTCGAACATCTCGGCGATGCACGGGAAGCGCTGCTCGGCGTGGAACGCATCTGCTTCCTCGAATAGCCGGGCGGCAGCAACCATTTTTCTATTTCAAGGAGTATTGATTGGCCAAGCGAATTCTTATCAATAGCGGTCCGTATGAAACAAGGGCCGCGCTGCTCGAAGACGGTCACGTCGTCGAGGTTTTCCACGAGATCCCCGATTCCGAAAAGATCGTGGGGTGTATTTTCAAGGGGCGGGTTTCGAACATCCTTTCCGGCACCCAGTCGGCGTTCGTCGACATCGGCATCCAGAAGGACGCGTATCTCGCCCTCTCGGGCGTCGAAACGGGCGGCGACGACGACGATCTGCAGGATGTGTTCCGCGCCCCGATCCAGCAGCTTCTCAAGGTGGGCCAGGAAGTCGTTCTTCAGATCCTGAAGGAGCCCACCGGAGCGAAGGGCCCACGCTCGACGATGAACCTCTCGTTCCCCGGGCGGTATCTGGTGCTGACCCCGACCGTCGACCACATCGGCATTTCGCGGCGTATCGGCCCTGACAGCGAACGTGAGCGCATCCGGGCGATCGCGAAGAAGATCTGCCCCAAGGGCATGGGCGTCATTTTCCGTACGGCGGCCGAAGGCCTTGAAGAACGGGAACTCGCCGCCGACCTGAAACTCCTGCTCCGCCTCTGGGAACAGGTCGACCGGAAGATCAAATCCTCCCCTCCCAAGACGCTGCTTCATCGCGACATTCCCCTGCCGCTCAAGATCGTGCGCGAGTATTTCAACGACGACGTCGACCGATGCATCATCGATTCGGAGGAGGCTTACCGAAACGTTCTCGACATGTGCGACTTTCTGTCCCCGCTTCAGCGTGCGGGACTCGAGATATACAAAGGTCCAGCACCGATCTTCGAAGCCTACGGCATCGACCACGAGATCGAGAATGCACTCCAGCCGAAGATCGTGATGGAATCGGGCGCGTCGCTGATCATCGAACGCACCGAGGCGCTTTCCACGATCGACGTGAACTCAGGGCGGTTTGCGGGAGGCATCGATCTCGAGGAGACGGCGTTCAAGGTCAATCTCGAAGCGGCGAAAGAAATCGCTCGGCAGATCCGGCTCCGCAATCTTGCCGGGATGATCGTGATCGATTTTATCGACATGAGCGATGCGAAGCACCGTGCGAAGGTCCTCAAGGCGTTCCGTGAGGCCATGCGCAACGACCGTAACCGTCCACACATTCTCGATTTTTCCGAACTGGGCCTCGTGCAGATGACCCGTCGGCGCACGTCCCATACGCTCGAAGAGATCCTTAAAAGCCCCTGCCCCTGTTGCGGCGGACGACGGATGACCCTTTCGCTGACGACCCTGGTAAACCGCATCCGCACGAAGGTGCTGG
>JAKJFL010000153.1:0-7181 GCA_022704935.1 Candidatus Rifleibacteriota bacterium | reverse complement strand
AATCGAGCCCCGGCATGCTCCTCTCGTCGGGACTGATCGCCGGCGGCGCCATCGCCGGCATCTTCATCGCCTTCCTGGGTGCAAGCGAGGATGTGTCGAAGGCACTCGACATGCATGAGAAGGTCGGCGCCCTGGCGACATCCGACCTGTTTCCGACCCTGATCTTCCTCGGCCTCGGGGCGTTCCTCTTCTCCGTGGGCCGCCAGTGGATTCTCAAGCCCTTCGCCGGTTCGAAACCGTAAAGCTGATACGGCGAAGCCCTGTCGGGCCGGGAGGCGGTTTAGCTTTCCGGCCCGATTTCTTGTAAAAAAGGTATTGCCACTCCTCTCCGGCCGTGCCATGCTTGTGGGAGATATGGTTACAGGTCTGAGAGACGCGAGAAGAGGCTTCGTCCTCGGCGTGGTCATTCTTTCCGCGATGGTGCTGGCGATCTTCCTGTTCAGCTATAACACCATGGTGCGGCGGCAGAACATCCGCGCCCATCACGAAAAGATCGGCGAAGTGGCCGGTATGCTGGCCCTGGCCGGCGCGAACCTCCTCGCGGAGCAGATCCAGGCGGCCGGGGACACGTTCATCGACAATGCTGCCGCTTCCCTGAAAAACACTGCCGACACGGCCCCGTTCGTCGCACCCGATCCGACCGGGCTGCTGGCGAAGGTGACCGCGGACTACCACGCGTATCTACAGGCGATCGACGAACTCGAGCCGCGACCGATCTGCAGGCGCATGGAAGTCTCCTTCGACGACATGGCGCAGATCAATCCCGACACCACGCCCCAACAGATGCAGGACGGCCGCGATCCGGTCGAGAAGACGGGGTATCTGAACATCACCTGCGCCGTCGAATATCAGGGCCTCGCGCGAAAAGCCAGGGTCAGGCGCCAGTTCCGGATCGTCAGCATGGTGCCAGGTCCCTTCGCCCGCTTCACGCTGTTCGTGCCGTATACGCCATCGTATACTTCGTATAACGGCCTCGGCGTCGTCTATAACGGCAAGGTCGACCCGGGCTACACCCACCCCTTCCCGCCCTCGGGAATCCATCTCAACGCACCCCTGAAGATCATCAACGGGACCGACTCGATCTCGGCCGGCTCGCCGGCGACGAATGCCGACCTCCAAAACCGGGGCTGGATTTTCCTCGGTCCGAGCCATGACACATCCCTTCCCGGGCAGGTGCTCCTGCGTATTCCTTCCGGATACGCCAACGCCGCCGGCGGCAACTTCATGTTCTCGAAAGCGATCGTCAACGCCGCGGGAAAGCTCGTCCTGCCGCCCGAGAATATCGTCGATCCCGCCGCTTTCGCGATCCCGACGACCATCGGAATACCTGTCGCTATACACGGAATCTACCAGGGCTTCTTCACGGCCGAGGAAAACACTCCCGGCGTGATCACCCCCGCACCGGTCGCGGCGAAAGGGTTCTGGTCTCTCCCGAACCCTGGTGACTCGGCGGCCTCGTGGCTGCTGCCGTTCGGAGAGAATGACGAACCTTCCCGTACCCTTATGGTGGGTCCCGTGCTGGCTGGTTTTCTCAAGTTCTTCATGCTGAAAGAACCCTCGCTGTCATCAGCCGATCCGGCATACTGGTCGGTATGCATCAAGCGAAAGCTCGAAACGAGTCCCGATGCTTCTCTCGTCTACGACAAGACCGCCCAGGTGAACGCGCCTGACGCCGTGGCCCCGGCCGTGCCGGCCTATCAGGACGTGTTCAAGGCCGCGCCAGGCGATCCGGCGGGCAAGGAGGGCCTCGCGAACCTGTCCCGCGTTTCGCCGGCCGCGTTCGTTCCGGGAGCGACGTCTGCTGGTGTCGCGTTCAACGCCCTGTTCGATTTCATGAACTATACATCTAACTATCCGAGCTTCCTCTCAGGAAGCGCGGCGCTCGCCGGCGTCGTTCAGCGAAGCCTCGTGCCGGGCGCGGCGGATATGGGCGGCACGCTCCCGCCGGGGCTCCATCCCTGGGAAACCTCGTTCGAGATCAGGTTCCGTGAAGGCAACTCGTCTGACGATCTGTTCTTCCAGGGAAATCTGGTCGACCTGGCGATGACGAAGGACAACCTGCCGGGGCGCGTTTCCCATATCGTCGATCTTTCAGGCTGTGCGAACCAGACCGAGGAAAACCAGTTGTTCGCCAATACCCTTTTCGCCAAGATAACCGCCTCCGAGGATGCCGCTCATGCCGGCTGGTGGAAGCCGCGGCGGAAAGGCGTTTTCTACATCCGTCGTCGCAATGCCCCCGGGCAGCCCCTCGCTGTCCCGACAGCCGGTGTGCCCGGGATATGGCTGAACCAGAATATGATGATCATCATCGATCGCGGCGACCTGTCGATCGGCACCACCATCGTTGCTCCGATGGCCGGAGACGCTCCCGAAAAACTGTTGTCCCTCGCCGCTCTGGGCGGGAACATCATTCTCGACACAGACAAGCCGGTCCATGCTTATCTGCTGGCGCAGCGGAAGGGACCGGGAGGAGGCCGGGGAGGGGGGAAACTGCTGTGCGGAAGCTCGAACGGCCAGCGCCGCATGGACATCTTCGGAGGCCTCGCGGTCTGGGAGATTGGCCTGTATCCTGATGACAGCTCGACGAGGACGACTATGACCGACTTCACGGGCGGGGGAAAGATCAGATACAACCCCCGTTTCAACCCGAGCGCGCCAGGGTATGCGGCTTCGCGCGAGTTCCTGCCTGAAGACAAGCCCAGTTCGCTCGAAATCTCGGGGGACGACTGACATGCGACGCGCCGCGTTTTCCCTCGTAGAGGTGCTCGTCGCCTGCGTCGTCATCGGGCTCGCGGCGGCGCCGATGCTCGGCATGCTCTCCTCGTCGAATCGGACAAGCAAGGCATCGGTATTCGAGATCATGGCCGTTCAGTATGCCGAGGAGCTCGGCGAGCAGCTGCTGCGGCTTTCCCAACGTCTGAAATCGATGCGCGAGGTGACGGGCGAAAGCATCAAAACCCTTCTCGAGGACCCTCAGGTCGTTACCGCCCTCAATCCGCAGATGCCCCCGTCGATCGAGCCGAGCATCGTCCGCATCCCCGGCACCGAGATCGTTCTTCTGTGCTCGCCCCTGAATCCGAACTTCCTGGCCCGTGTCGTGAAGATCGAACAGCTCGATACCGCGGGAAAGCAGATCCTGAAGAACGGCATTTTCTGGAACGTGACGATCGGACTCGCGTGGCAGATGTCCAAATCGGACCCCATCATCCACAACGCGTCGTTCTCGCTCGTCCTGAGGGAAGATCCATGACCGGCTCGCGTTCTCTCATCGCTTCCGCGCGGGGCTTCACATACGTCGAAACCCTGGTGGTGGTGCTTCTCTGCAGTCTTATTCTCGGCGCGGCGCATATGCTCTTCTCCCAGGGAGTCCGAAGCTCCGTCAAGGGAATGGATCTCCTCGAATCGATCCGGGCTGCCAATGAGGTCTTTTCCAACATCCGGAAAGACCTTCGCGGTTCGGTCCAGGTGAATGCCGCCAGCCCGAAGATTACGATTCCGACAGGTGCGGCGGTGTTTCCCGACCTCACGTCGGCCATGTCGGACACCCTGATTTTCGTTCAGCCTGTCGCCACCGTCACCTACAGACTCCTTTCCGGAGCCGGCGGACACTATATCGAACGCGAGGAGAACACCGGAGGAGCGGTTTCGAAGAGAAACTTCGCGGTGCCCCGCATCAAGAGCTTCGAGGCGGCAAAGATCGGCCAGATGCAACGGGTCGCCGCCGGTTACGACGTGTTCGTCCAGGACCAGCTGCTCGTGCGGATTTCCGTCGAATCGTCCGACCCGCGATTCCCGGGCGGCAAGGTCGATCTTTCCAGCTTCTTCGTGACGGGCCAGCTGATGCAGACGGCCTGGTGGAATTATTTCTATGACTTTCTATGACGAAGGTCGTATGCTAGAATAATGCTGTGAGATAGATCCGGCGTGGAAATCATGCCGTGGATCCGTGATAGATATATATCAAATATAATATATATAATCGGAGGTTTCGACGTATGAGGAAAACAGTTCTGACCGGTGGTCTGATCGTGGCGACGATGCTGGGCATGTCGACGGTCGCGTTCTGTGAGGACCCGGCGGGCGCCGAGGTCAGCCTCGTTCCCGCCGCCCAGGAAGAGACGGAGATCAGGGAAGACGAGGGCAAGCCCGACGCGGACGAGATGGAGAAGAAGATGGCCGCCGAGTTCGTTCGCCTGACTCCCAAAGAACAGGCAGGCCGATGGGCGAAACGCCTCGACGACATGGAACGCCAGAAGGATTATGCCGGTCTTCGCAGCTCGGCTGTCGCGTTCACTCGATGGCTCGAATCGGTCAAGGGCAAGGAGCCAGAGGTCTACAAAAATCACATCGTCCAGGCTTACACGTCCAATGCGGCCGGTCTGAACGGCCAGGGCTATTACATGGTCGCCGCGAACACGATCAGGAACGGATACGAAGCCGGGAAGGCGGCGGGCGCGAACGTCGGCAGCCTCGTCGAGCTCGCTTCCCGGTATGATGTTCGCAAAGAAACCCGGAACGAATATTACAAGGCGATCCGCAACCATCAGAATGCCGTTGCGAAGATCGAGCAGGACGTTCTCGACATGACGACCCAGAAGCAGAAGATGGTTGACGAGCTCCTCCAGAGCACCAAAAAGATCACCCCTGAAGCGCTCAAGGACCTTCAGGGACGGATCAAGGCGCTGAACGAGAAAATTGCCGCCGGTCGCAAGGAAATCGAGAAGGAAAACGCGGCGCACAAGAAACTTCTCGATGACAAAAAATACGATGGCATCATCCTGAATCCCCAGCTGACGGCGAACGTCGAAGCTGCCGACAAGGCTCAGCAGAAGACCCAGGGTCAGATCAGGGACGGCGAAGCTGCTGTCCGGAAAGGCCTGCTCGCCCTGGCCGAGAAGGCCGAGCACTCCTGGCAGGGTCTGAGCGACCGCATCAACAAGCTCACCGCGCAGCAGAAGGAAATTTCCGCCCTGCAGAAAGAGCTTCTGGACATGCTCGCGAAAAAGCCGTATTCGGAAGACGCGAAGAAGCGCATCCGCGCTCTCAACGAAAAGCTCGACAAGCTGAGCGCCGAGATGGCGAAGAATCTCGACGGCGTTGAAGAAGACTTCATGAACGCCGGCACGTTCAACGCTCTCGATCCCAAACAGATGATCGCTTTCAGGGAACAGCTCGCCGCCTTGTTGAAAGCCGAAACCGCGATCGGGCAGGAAAACGCCCGCATCGACGAGCAGATTGCCGCCATGGAGAAAGAGACGGCCAAACTCGGCGATGTGAACGGCGACGGCAAAATCGACCGGAAAGATCTGGCGAAGCTGGTTCTCCACCTCGGCCGCAAGGCATCGACTCTTGCCAATGCCGATCTCGACGGCGATGGCAGGATCACGATCAGCGACTTCCAGTTCCTGCGTGATGCCGTGTTCGGTGGCCGCACCGTATTCCCGGCCGATCCCAAATATATCCCCGGCGACCTGGACGGGAACGGGCAGCTTGGCTGGGCCGACCTTCTCAAGCTGGCCCAAGTCGTCCAGCGGGCGGGCAGGAACGGGATCAAGGTCAGCTCTCCATGGCTCGCCCAGTACGACATCAATGGCGACAAGGTGATCAACAACGAGGATTTCCAAGCGCTCGTGAAGAATATCACCCAGCCTCCTGTCATCGACAAGCCCGCCGTGGAAGCGGCATCGGCCACGGAAGCCGCGGTTGCGACCGGAGCTTCGACAACGCCTGCTGATACGGCGACGGGAACGACGGTCGAAACGGGTGCCAGCCCGCAGGAGACCGCCCAGCCGGCCGGCTCGATGGGCGACAACTGAGAACGCACGACAGGGGGGCGGCGGCATCGGCCGCCGCCCCTGGTTCCCAGTGCCGGAGGGATGTATGTCCGGAAAATATAATGGTGTAAAATATATAATGAGAGGCATTGCTGTCACCGCCCTGTGGACAGCCGGTTTGGGTGTCGCGACCGCCGGTATTCCGGGAACTCTCGACGAGGCCTCGCGGATGTCGGCCGACATCAAGCCCGATCAGGTGAAAACCGGACAGCTCGCGACGTCTACGCCCATCGTCGAAATGCGGGCCGTCGAAACCAGAGTCCTCATCAACGGTGAGTGGCGGACGATCGTCCATTATGTCCCGTATAAGCCGATCTCTGCCGGCATCAAGGGATTGCAGAATTCTCCGAATTCCTCGATGAACATGACTTCCCAGAGCAAGGCCGTGAACAACAGGCCCGCCGCGCCCAAAAGATCGGAACCCGGGTCGAAACCGCCGATGAACAAGAGGAGGAAAACGGCTCTGCACAAGATCGTCCAGGAGACGCCCTCCACGACCGACGTGGACAGACCCAAGAAGTGAGGGGTGCGGTTTCCGCTACTCCGGGAAGCTTCGTAACAATTTCTTCACCCGAGCCGCGCGGGCTTTCGAAATGTCGCCGACGAGCGTCACGCCGAGATGCGTCCGGCGCAGAAGACGCGACGCCATTGCATGAATGTCCGTCGGCCGGAGTTTCTGGGTCGCCGCGAACTCCTCGGCGAAGCTGATTGGCGACGGATACAGGGCCCTGAAGGCGTATCTGCCGCAGAAATCCCAGACGTCGGTCGAGGCGAAGCGTTTTGCCTTCACATACTGGTACAGCATGTGGTCCACGACGTCCTTGGCGAGAGGGGCTTTCGCGATGGAAGCCATCACCTTGAGGCATTCTCCGATGGCGTCTTCGAGAACGTCCGGTTGAACGGAGAAATCGATGTGGATCGCGCCGGCGTTCTCGTAGGAATCGGTGCCGACGCTCAGCGAGTAGCAGAATCCCTTCGAGTCCTGCATCGCCTGCCGCAGGGGCGATCCCGAGCCCCCATCCAGGATGCGAACGAGAGATTTCTGCACGTGAAACTCAGGATCGTTGAACGCGAGGGCTTTGAAGGAAACCCGTGCCTGAACCTGGCTTCGGGGTGAATCAACGGACAAAATCTTTGGGCCGTTCAACGCGGCGACGGGGCCGGGCCGCTTCGGAATGCGCGGGAGGGGTGCCGGCAGCCACTTCCCGAAAACCTTTCTGGCGGCCATCTGGGCTTTGCGGGAATCGAAGCCGCCCGCTAGGGCGACGACGACGGATTCCGGCCTGTAATGCTCGTGCAGGTGGGTTTCGAGATGATGCCGCCTGATGCGCTTCACCGATTCGGGGG
>JAKJFL010000152.1:0-7198 GCA_022704935.1 Candidatus Rifleibacteriota bacterium | reverse complement strand
GCTCTGGGCTTGCGCGATCGTCAAAAACCAGGCGCCAGACCAGCTCAAGAAGCAGCTCAAAAAGCTCACCCCCACGATCTCCGACAGCTACAGGGACTGGACCAACTCGAGCGTCCGCGAGGTCGCGGCGACCCTGCTCGCGACGCTGATCATCGAAGGCGCCACGAAAAAGGCCGACGACCTGGCCGGCATGCTCCTCAAATCGGTCAGCACGGAAGGCCGGTGGAACTCCACCGCCGACACAGGCTGGGCCCTCTTCGCCCTTACACAATATTTCGAGAAGAAAGACGTGATGTCCGACAGGGAAGTTCCGGTCAAAATCCTCCACGCCGACAAGCCCGCGATCGAAGCAACCGTCGGGAAAACTGGCGCCGAACTCACACTCGACGCCGAAGCCCTGCTGGCGACCCCGTCGATCGTGATCGAGGGACCGGAAAAGGCCCTCCTCCACTGGGCATTCCGATTCGAGCATCCGGACCCCGCCTCGCGGGCCGAAGACCTCGACAAGGGCTTCCGGGTGATCAAGCGTGTCGAGAACCTCACCGGCAGCGAAACCATCCGCGTCGGCGATCTGCTGAAGATCGTCGTCGAGTTCGAGGATTCGTATCACCGGTCCAATCGCTGGTGCGACTTCCAGTATGTGGCCCTCGAGGATCCCCTGCCGGCAGGTTTTATAGCGATCAATACAGCTTTGCGCACCGAAGCTCCGGTGAAGCCGTCGGCCGACGATGATGATGCGGACGCCGATGACGACGATCCCGAATGGTATTCCTCCTGGGAGGACGGCTGTTACAAATTCCAGCCCGACCATTTCGAGATGCGCAATGACCGGGTGCTCGCCTTCAGGAACCGGCTCTGGAGCAACCGGTTCAGGTTCACTTACTTCGCCCGGGCGGTCTGCGAAGGCACGTTCTGGATGCGTCCGACCCACGTTTCGCTGATGTACGAGCCGGATTATTTCGGCATGACGACCGGCGAGAGCATCCGCATCGAGCCCGCCGCGAAATGAGGCGGCCGGAGTTCTGAACGTTCGGGCCGGCCGCCGCAGGGCGGCCGGCCCTCGTTTCGATCGAAGCATCCGCATCATGAAACAAATCCTGCCGGAAGGAATCGATGTTCCGTTCGCCCTGAGCCTGTCGGAGGGCGAAAGGTCGCTCGAGCTTCGACAGCCTCGATACGAACGGAATACAAGAACCCGGCAGGGACATAGTATCGCTTGAAATATATCAAACTCACTTTATTGTTCCTCATCTCATTCTCTCTTTTCGCGACGTTCTGCTGGAAGCCGGCCGTGCGTCTGCTCGTCCCGGATGCCGCCGGCTTCGTCAGGGCGGCGCTGGCAGGCGATGGCGGCGCCTTCCTTGCCCGCGACGGCACGCTTCTGCGCCTGTTCACCAGCCCGTCGGGCGACATCCGCCTCGACACCCCGCTGGCGAGCTTTTCCCCCATTCTGATCGATGCTCTGCTGGCGGCGGAGGACCGTTCGTTCTTCAGTCACGGCGGCTTCGACCTCGCGGCGATCTGTCGGGCCGCCTGGGATAACCTCCTCGAGCGGCGGGTCGTCTCGGGAGCGAGCACGATCACCCAGCAGGTGATGCGCATTTCCCGCCCGCGCCCGCGAACCCTGGCGGTGAAGATTTCAGAGCTGTTTCTCGCGGCGCGCCTCGAACAGCAGATGAGCAAACAGGAGATCCTTTCCGCCTACCTGAACCTGGCCCCGATGGCAGGCAATCTGCGCGGCGGCTGGGCGGGCGCCTGTCTCCTGTTCGGCAGAGAGCCGGCTGCGCTCGATCTCGCCCAGGCCGCGACGCTCGCCGCGCTGCCGCAATCACCTTCTCGCCTCAATCCGTGGCGCCCGGGAGGGGCGAAGCGGCTGAAGGCACGGCGGAACTGGGTTCTTTCGCGCATGGCGAAGCTGAATCTCGCCGATCAAAAAGCGTGCTCGGCGGCGTCGAGAAAGCCCCTCGGCATCCTTCCCTGGAAACTGCCGCTCGTCTGCCCTCATTTCACCGACTGGATGGTGGCCGAGACCGGCACGCCGACCGGACGTCTGGTCACGACGATCGACATCGACATCCAGCGCCGGCTCGAAAGCGTGCTCAAGTCGCACCGTAGCCGGCTGGCCCGCTCGGGTGCCCGCCAGGCGGCGGGCCTCGTCATCGACGCCCCGAGCATGTCGGTGCTCGCGATGGCCGGCTCACAGCAGTGGAGCCCGGAAACGGGCGGGTTCAACAACGGCTGCACGGCTCGCCGCTCGGGCGGCTCGATCCTCAAGCCTTTTTTGTATGCGCTTGCCCTCGAAAAAGGGTTCTCCGCCTCGTCGGTCATCTCGGACACACTGCAGACCTTCAGAACACCCCAGGGAGACTATCTTCCAGTCAACGCCGACCGACGCTCGTATGGCCCCATCACCGTGCGAAGCGCCCTCGGCAACTCGCTGAACATCACCGCCGTCAAGATGCTGAACGCCCTCGGCGGAAAAACGTTTTACCGCCTGCTCTCGAACCTCGGTCTCCTCCCCCCGGATGAATCGCTGGCGGATATTTACGGTCTCGGCCTTGCGATCGGGAACCCGGAACTTTCGATGACTTCCGTCGCCGCCGCCTACGGCATGCTGGCCCATGCCGGCCGTCGCGTTTCGCTCCAGGCAACACCGGGTCCAGCATCTATATCTTCAAGAATTGTATCTGACGCTACAGCCTGGATCACCCTCGAAATGCTCGCCGACCCTTCGGCAAGACTTCTCACCTTCGGGAATCCGCAGTTTTTCTCGTTTCCCTTCCCCGTCGCCATCAAGACGGGGACAAGCACCAATTATCGTGATGCCTGGCTGTTCGGCGTCACCCCGAGATACATCGTGGGGCTGTGGGCCGGCAACTTCGACGGCGCGCCCACCTACGGTCTTTCCGGAGCGACCGCCTGCGGACCCATGGCGCATGATCTCCTGACGGAACTCCATTCCGACGGCATGAACGGATGGTTCCGCCAGCCGTCCTCCGTCGTGACCGCAACCGTCTGCGGCATCTCGGGGAATCGCCCGACCAGGTTCTGTCCCGTCCGAACGACGGAACTCTTCGTCCGCGGGTCCGAACCGTTTGAAGAATGCAGGTTCCACGAGCGCCAGGGCCGCTTCCACGAGCTCCCGCCCGAGTATGCCGGCTGGCTCCAGGCCCGGGGCATATCACGGACGGCCGATCCTTTCGTCCTCGAAGGCGGCCTCGAGATCGGCGATCCCCTCGCTCCCCTTCCGGGCGGCCACCCCGATGGTCCCGGCGTTCATCTCCGCAACCCGGCATCACCAACCTCGCCGATCGCATCTTCGAGTGGAGTTCCCCCGTCGTCTCCCGTCGCGAGCGGGTCGGGCAGGCTGCGCGTATCCAGCCTGGATTCCGATTCGACCGGCTGGGGTCGGATCAGCATCGTCTCCCCGCATGACGGCGACCGGTTCGTCCGCTCTCCCGACGAGGAAAACCTCGTCCGTCTGCGGGCGATCCCCGAAGCGCCTCTCTCCGAAGTCATCTGGCTTGTCGACGGCGTCGAAACCGCACGGGTCGGTCCGCCCTACGAAGCCTTCTGGCAGATGCAGCCCGGCGCACACACCATCACCGTTCTCTCTCCGGGCGAAGAGGCGGCCCAGATCCATATCACCATCGAGTGAAACCCGCTGTCCCGATCATATATAATGGGAAGTCGGCTGAAACAGGACGCATTTCCTCCACGGGAGCATATTCATGAATAAAACATATAGATATACATCGATGTCTTTTCCTTCATTTTTTCTTTTTCTTTGTTTCTTCGTCTTCCTTGTCGACAGAGCGGAAACCGCCGTGGCATCTCCGGAAGCGGCCGACTCGCCGAAGGCCGTTCGTTCACGGAAGGTTCCTCTTCCCTCCGGCTGGCTGGAAGTGGCCTTCATCGATGTCGGCAAGGGCGATGCAACGATCGTCCGACTGCCCGACGGAAGAACATGCCTGATCGACACGGGCTACGCAAAAACAGTCGACGCGCTCGTCAGGAATCTCGAAAAGCGGGGGATCCGCACGCTCGATCTGGTCGTTCTCACCCATCGCCACAAGGACCACGCTGGCGGATACCCCGAGATCGCAAAGGCGTTTCCGATCGCGAGGGTCATCGAGCCCTACGATCCGCGCGATCCGGCCCGGACGCTCCGCGTCAAGCCCGGAAATGTCCTTATCGAGGGCAAAGGATACAAGCTCACCGTGCTTGGTCCGTCACGGACACATTCCGATGAGAACGACAGTTCTCTCGTGCTGCGACTCGAGTTCGGAAAGATCTCATTTCTCTTCGCGGGAGACATTCTTGCAGCCGGGCAGGAGGATCTGCTGAGCCGGGGCGTCGATCTGCGCGCCAACGTCCTGAAGGCCCCCCACCACGGTATCTACAAGGGCGGGTCGGCGACACGCTTCTTTTCGGCCACCCGGCCGGGATATGCGGTCATCACCTGCGATGCCGGTAAGGGGGACGTTCCCGACGATGGCGTCGTGGAAACCCTCCGGAATATCGGTGCGACGGTCCTGCGGACGGATGAAACCGGGAACGTCGTGTTCCGCAGCGACGGCAACGAACTGCAGATGAAGCCCTGAAGGCCCCAAACACACATCGGACGCCCGCTTCTCCGCAAGTCCCGGGAGTCTGACGTTTTTTCAGTCGACATCCCGAGACACCGTACTCATTTCTTGTTGAACACTTCCGGATACATTTTTTTCGCGCACTCGGGGCAGATGCCGTGGCTGAAATCAGCGCCCGAATGCTTGGCTATATATTCTTCGATATGTTCCCAGTATCCCTTATCGTTGCGTATTTTTTTGCAGGCAGAGCAGATCGGCAGAAGACCGCTCAGCGTCTTGACGTTCGTCAGGGCCTCCTGGAGCTCGCGGATCAGCTTCTCACGCTCCGCTTCCGCCTGTTTGCGGAAGGTTATATCGCTGATGGTAGACAGAAGCGAATCCTGGCCATGGATCGCCAGCTTCTCGGACGACAGGAGAATCGTCCGGAACTCCCCCGACTTTCGCCGCATCGTCACTTCGAAATCGTGCACAGCCCCTTTCGCCGCGATTTCCCGGATGAAGGCGTCACGCTCGCTTTCCGACAGCCAGAGGTTCAACCCCATCGTCGTCCTGCCGATCATCTCCTCGGGAAGATAGCCGCTCATCTTCGCGTATCCCTCGTTGACCTCGAAGATGCGACCATCTTCGGCCCTGGTCAGCATGATCCCGTAGGGGGACGAGTGGAACGCCATGGAAAATTTTTCTTCCTGCGTTTCCACGTCCATCAGAAGCCGCTTGTTCACCATCAGTACGAGGGCATAGGTGAGAGAGATGACGATCAGCTTGTAAAAAAGCATGATATATGTTTCGAACGGTCCGGAGTGCATCCAGTCCTGCCCCACGCTTCCCTCCGACAGGGCATGCACGACCCTGGCGAGATTGGTCAGGTTCATGGCACCGTAGACCAGGCCGACGCCCAGCGTCACGGACCTCATCTCTGCCTCCACACGGAACACGAGAAGCCAGAAAACCTGGAGCCCGATGATCAGCCAGAACGCGGAGAGATTCAGATTTCGCATGTTCTGATCGGGCTGTATCAGGGAAAACCAGGTATGAACCCCGGTGAACACACAGATCAGCAGGACGTTGTGAAATTGCCGGCCGCTTTTCCCCGTGAATTTTTCCAGGCCGATGAAACCGAAAAACGTTCCGCACAGCAGGAGCGCGTTCGTCGCGACTATCGTGTACCAGTGCGGCTGGGAACTCCGGTTGAAAAGCACTACCATCGCGACGGCCTGGCAGAAAAAATCCAGTACGTTGAAGAAAAGGCCGTCGTACCGCTGGCGGTTTCTGTGCCACATCAGCACGATGATCATCGTGCAGATGCCATGCGTGATCAGCGTCGTGAAGATGATCGTCCGCATGTCGAGAATGTTCATGAGTCATGCTTCTCCATAACACGCCTGCGGGGACAGGCCGAAAATCTCGACAGCTCCGGTGCGTCCCTTGACCTGAGTCGTTCCGAGCGGCCCGAACCGGCTTTGCAGCTCGCCGGACAGCATCGAGAAAACCGTCCCGGAAATGACTATCGGGCGATCGTGCTCCTTCGTGAGCGTCTCGAGCCGCGACGCCGTGTTGACGGCGTCCCCGATGACGGTGAACTCGCGACGCTGCTCGCTGCCGACCGGCCCCAGCAGGACCGGCCCATGGTGGATGCCGATTCCCGACCGGAGCAGGGGCAGCTGCCGGAGCGTCCATTCGGAACGCAGGATCGCCAGTTCCCGCTGCATGCGAAGGGCCGCTTTCACGGCTGCATCGCACGGGGCTGCCAGCGGCGTGAGACCGCCGAACGTGGCCATGATCGCATCTCCGATGAACTTGTCGATCACCCCGCCCTCGGCCTGGATGCAGACGACCATCTCGTCGAGATACCGGTTGAGATGGTCTACAACGGCGGCCGGCGCCATGCCTTCGCAGAGGGTCGTGAACGAGCGGATATCGCAGAACAGCACGGCCACGGCCCGCGTCTCGCCGCGCACGGCTTCGGACGACATCAGCCGGTCGCGCACTTCAGGGCTCACATACTGACCGAACAGCCGGTCGAGATAGGCTCGCTCCCGCTCGTTTTCGATCATGCGCCCGATCATGCGCCGCACCGACCGCGACAGCACGCCGACGGCGCCGCCGGTCAGCACGAGCATCAGCGATTTGAAGCCCCACAGCAGGGGATCTTTCAGATCCTGCAGGAACAGCGCGTCGGGACCCGAAACCTGCTGTAGATGGGCACGCGCGAACTGGTAGGCGGCAAAAAACTGGGCGGCGGCAAAGAGGCTCGCGAGGAGCGAAACGCGAGCCTGCATCCAGAACCCGGTCAGCACGACCAGGAAAAAATACAGGTAGGACGGCGGGCCGGTGAGATACGTCGAGGTTCCGCCCGGCAAAATGGCCCAGGAGACGATGAAAATGACCGTCGGCAGCGAAACCAGCGGCAGCACGACGATCCAGGGCCGCTCCGCGGGTATTCCATCGCGCCGCGCCGCAAGATACAGGGCGAGAACGGCAAAACCACAGATAAACGACCAGAGCGCCGGAATCATCATGCTGGGAACGATTCCAAGCCAATCGACGCCGGCAAGTACCACGCCGGCGCCAAGGCCGAACAACGCACCGGCCAGAAACGCCGGTCTCAG
>JAKJFL010000151.1:0-7211 GCA_022704935.1 Candidatus Rifleibacteriota bacterium | reverse complement strand
ACCGACGGCGACGGCCCCCGTGCGGGCGCCGTTCGACCACCTCCTGCGCTCGGCGCTGTACCGCGGTAAGGTCGAGGAGAAAGGCGTGCGCTTCACCGGGATCTTCGACCTGGAGATCTTCAACCCCGGCTGGAAGACGATTCCCCTGCTGTCGAAGCGGGTCGTTCCCTCCAGGGCGGTAATCGACGGGGAACCCACGGCCCTGGATCTGATGGAAGCCGGGGCCGACGGCGACGCCGGCTACGGAGTCACGACGAACGCGACCGGACCACACCGTGTCGAGATCGACTTTTTCGTTTCCGTGAAATCGAGCGAGTTCGGTGCGCGGGCGTTCGACCTTCCGATGATGCCCAGTGCGATCACGAGCCTAGAGGTCCAGACCCCCGACACCGATGCCGAGGCTTGGATAGATCCGGGCGTCCTGCTTCCCGCGGCGTCCGGGACAAACGGCACCCTGTTCCGGGCCCAGGTGCCTCCTGCGCGCCAGGTGAAGTTCGAGATCTACCGGCGACTCGGCACCCCCGCCCGCGAAGAGAAACTCCCGATTCCGCAGCCGGAGCCCGAACTGACGGCGTCGGCGCCCGTCGCCGAGCCAGCCACGGCACCGCAGGCGATCGTCGAGGAAACGCGAATCACGATCCGCGAGCACGACCTGCTGTTCTTCGAAGAGGGCTTCGTCAAAGGACGCAACGTCTACACACTCGATGTGACAGGTCAGAACGGCATCGGCACCTTCACGTTCCTAGTCCCCCCCCAGGTCAGGATTCTGAAGGTCGACGACCGGAGCATCGACGACTGGAAGGTCGAGGAGGCGACGGGGGATACGACGATGAATCGTCTGAACATCGCCTTCACGTCGCAGATGCGAGGCCGGTTCGGCTTCGCCGTCGAGTTCGAGGAAGTCGCGCAGAACCTCCAGGAAAAGCCGTACAGGGTTCCCGAGCTGGTTCCGATGGGCATCGACAGGCTGTTCGGCCTTCTCGGCATCGCCTGCCTTCCCACGCTCGCTCTGTCGGTCGAAGAGACGCCGAAGGGGTACGGCACCATCGACGTTTCGGCGTTCATGGCCGAGCACACGGGCCAGGCCCCCGAAAAAATGCCGTTCGCGTTCAACTTCACGAACCACGCGCAGAACTCTCTGACGCTGACGGTGAGCCGGCCCAGGAGCATCGAGCAGCGGTCAGCCACGATCGACACCGCGGAGGCGATGTCGGTGCTGAATGAAGAAGGCTGGCTGCTCACACGGGTGATCTACGAGGTGAAGAACAACTCCGAGCAGTTCCTGAAAGTCCAGCTGCCCTCGATCTCGAGTCGGACGGCGGAACTGTGGAGTAGCGAAGTCGCCGGGATGGCCGTGAAAGCCGGGTTCGACAAGGAGCACGGGGTGTTCACGATTCCGATCATCCGGTCGGCGATGGCTGACAAGCAGGCCCAGTCCTTCCCCGTCGAGCTGATCTACGCATCGAAGCTCGATGCAGCCCTGGCTCCGGTCACGAAGGTGAAGCTGGAGCTTCCAAGAGTTCATCTCGCGGTCAGCGAATTGAGCTGGACGCTGTATATGCCCGAAGGCTACGAACTGATGCGCGGCGAAGGCAACGTCGACCGGCTGCTGGAAAAGCCGAACCAGCCGATGCTCAGCGGAGAAAAGACCTTCCCCGGCATCAATGCGGATGTTCTCGCAGCTCCCCGGCTTTCCGGGGCTGGCGGTGGCGAGGAGCGGGTCTTCGGCATCATGGGGCTGCTTCCGGTGAAGTTCCGCATCCCAACGACCAACTGGTCGATCGGATTCATCATGCAGCAGATCGAACCGACCCGCGAGCCGCCCTATGTGGGCGGGACGCTGGTGACGCCGCGCCGCGGCGCCGGTCGGCTGCTCGGCTGGACGATGATGCTCCTGGGCGGTATCGCCGGTGTGATGCTGCTGATGCTACTGAGCGGGAAACGGCCGATGATGGCGATCATCGTGCTGGCCACCTTCGCCGCGCTTGTCGCGACGGCCGTGATGCTGAAGCTGTACCAGGCCGATCACGCGTTCAAGATCGGCTTCCTGCTCACGTTCGTCACGGGCGGTCTGTATGCCGTCTTCCAGTGGCGTCCGGAGGAGACGAAGCGGTGAACGGGCCCGGCCTCGACCTGGCGCAGGCGCCGCTCCCCGCCGGCTGCCCCTGGCAGGCATGGGTATCCCCATCTTCCTGTTTCTGGTATCACTGGCGCTCTGGGACAGCATTCTGGTGTTCCCGTTCAAGATCCTGACGGTGTTCTTCCACGAACTGTCCCACGGTCTCGCGGCCGTCGTGACCGGGGGCTCGATCGAGGGGATCTCGCTCTCGACGGATCAGAGCGGCTTCTGCATCACGCGGGGCGGCAGCCGCTGGCTGGTGCTGACGGCAGGATATCTGGGCAGTCTGGCGTGGGGCTCGGCCCTCCTTCTGGCGGCGGCCCGCACCCGTCACGACCGGGCGATCACCCAGGTGCTGGGCGCGGGCATGCTGGTCATCACGGTGCTCTACGTGCGGAGTCTTTTCGGTTTCCTGTTCTGCGCGGGGTTCGGCGCCGGGCTTCTCCATCTGGGCCGGAAGGGCAGTGAACTCTTCTGCGACCAGTTCCTCAGGTATATGGGCCTGACCTCGTGTTATTATGTACTTATCGATATTAAATCAGATCTCATCGACCGTTCGATTCCGGCCTCCGATGCGTACAGACTGGCCGAGATGTGGCATCTCCCTCCCGTGCTCGTCGGCATCGGCTGGCTGGGGGTGGCCCTGTTCATCTCCTGGAAGACGATCAAGGCGGCCCGGACGGTTTGACAGGCGCCCCGAGGCGCATTAAGATGCGGACCTGCACGGCATTCGTGCACGAGGAGGAGATATGAACCGGAATGGAGTCATCCGCGCCTGGCTCGTCGCCGGCGCGTTCATCTGCGGAACCGCCCATGCCTCCGTCGATCTCACGACGACGGAGTTGATCAAGGTTTCGGGCAAGGTCGAAGTGAAGAAAGGGCAGGCATCCCCATTCAAGCCCGTTCCGGCCAATCTCAAACTGGCAGGCGGACTCAAGCGGCTCGACGGCGGCGACAAGGTCAAAACGGGCTCCGAAAGCAGCGCCGAGCTTTCCCTGAAGAACACCTGCGTGCTCGCGGTGAAGGAAGGCAGCCTGTTCGAAGTGCCGATGACGCTGGACCAGGCGGCCCTGACGAAGCTGAACGCACAGCAGGGCTCGTTCCTGTTCAAAGTCGTCTCGGGAAGCGATTTCAAGGTGCAGACGGCCGATGTCATCGCGGGAGTCAAAGGCACGCTGTTCGAGGTCGAGATCCATGACAATATCGCCCCGTTGCTGATCACGCCTGGCCTGGAGCTCGGTGTGGAGGGCGCGGGCGGAACGGTCGTGAACGTGTTCGAGGGCGATGTCGAGCTGAAGCACGCGATCACCGGCAAGACCCGCAGAGTGAAGGCTGGCAGCCGCCTTGCCGCGTTCGGCAGGAGCATCATGGGGCTCGACGGTTCGCTGGCCGAGGGGTTCGGCCAGGTGACCGAGTTCAAACCGCTTCAGCGACTGCAGGAACGATTCGGCGCGTTGGGAATGCGGCTCGGGGCCGTCCCGTCTACGCTCCAGGGTATCGCCGGGGTCAACACCGAAGGGGCGGTGATGCCCGTCAGGCTCGGCGGCGCCCGGGATCGGCTGAACTCGCTGACGGAGGGCATTTCCGGGCCGATTCTGCAGAAGCTCGGCCGTTTTCGCGGCATGCGCCAGGCGTTCGCGAACCGCGTGAGCCAGTTCCAGGACATCAAGCAGACCGTTCAGGATCTCAAGGGAACGGCGTTCGAACCCAAGATCGACGAGGGGAAATACCCCGTCCAGTCGAATCCGCTCATCGTGCCCGAGAACGGCTTGTCTGAAGCCCATCTCGGGGAAGGCCAGTTCATCGCCGCCAGCCCGGCGGAGGGATGTCAGGTGGTGAAGCTCCAGCCTGAACGCGGCGGGATGATGCTCGAGGAGGGGGTCGGCACGTTCAGGCTGAAGAACCCCATCGCGAATCTCGACGCGCTTGTCGCCGTGAAAGCCGAGGGCGACCGCCTCCAGCATTTCATCAAGGTGAACAGCGGGACGCTGCTCGCCAGGCTTCCGGGAGAATCCGAACCCGTTTCGGTCACGCCGTCGGCGCCGCTGGCTGCCGAGTTCGATCCGGCCGCAGGAACTGCCAAAAGAATCGAGTGGCAGGACCCGGGATTCGCTCAGAACGTCGCCGAATATCGGCTCGAGGTCGAAACCGACATCGAAGCCCAGCGCGCGGAACACGAGTCGAAGGTCAACGAGAAGCGAGGCAACGCCCTGCAGGACCTTTTTGAAAAAGCACCGAAAAAGAAGATCAAACTGCCGAAGTTCCGCTTCAAGTGATGCGCCCGTCATGACCTCCCCCGGAAGGCCGGGCTCCGACCCGCACGACGCGGGAAATGGGCCGCTGGCGCCTGGATGGCGCAGTTCAAGCGGACCCGGCAGGCCCTGGGTGCTGGCCGCGACGGTTCTGCTGGCGCTCGTCGCACTGGCTCCGGGGCCGCGGCACCTGGTGACCGTTCTCGAGAACCGGGTTGGCGACCTGCTGTTCGTCTTCTTCCGGCCGCCCGTCGTCGCCCCGCCTGTTGCCGTCGTCGCGAAGGACCAGCTGTTCGTCAACCAGTTCGGACGGGAGCCGGATCGCACCGACATGGCTCGAACGCTCGGGGAGATCGCCCGCGCCGGCGGACGGGTCGCGGCGCTTGACTACATCTACGATCTGCCCAGGGGCGCGGAGGAAGACGCACGGCTTGCGGCCGCCATCGCAAGCTTTCCCGCCGTCGTCACGGCGCGGCATTTCGTCGGTCGTCAGGCCTACAGCGGCGCCGAGGCCGTTCAGATCTCCGACGCCGACGCGGAACGGCCTCCGGAGCCCCTGCCCCTGTGTGAGACGGTCACGGCAGGCGCAACCGATGAGGGGCTGATCAACCAGTGCCCCGACCCGGATGGGGTCATCCGCGTCATGCCTCTCGCCTTCCTTCCCGCCGAAGCGCGCTCGTTCGTTCCGACGCTCGGCTTCGCGGCATGGATCCAGTCCGAACTCCAATCTGCCTCGTTCACCATCGCCATCCCGGCGTCCCTTCCCGACCCTCTGACGGCATCGGACGCGGCACGGGGGTTTCTCCGAAATGCCTGGAACACCGCGCCGCATCCCTACCCCGGGTTCGGTCACGAGGGGCTCGACGAGATCGTCCGACGACGCGAAGCTCGTTTAATATGTAACTATATATCCAATATCATATATAGCGCCGGTTCTTCCGGGGTCGGCTTCGCCTGGAAGCGACTTGCCGAAACGTTCGATGTCCGTGGATTGCCGCCGCGCACCTGGCTCCGCTTCCCGGGAGGAAGGCCGCCGCTGACAGGTTCGGAACTCGTTCCCAGCCTGCGCATCCCGTTTTCCAGGGCCGGCGGAGGCCTCAAGGGAGACGGTGTTCCGAAGCTTTCGATGGGCGTCATGCTTTCGAAGGAATCCGCCGACACGCTCGGGAAGGTCGAAATCGAGCCGGATATGCCGCCTTTCGAGGTGATCTGGTCGGAGGTCGGCTCGTCGACCATCTCGGGCTCGGCCATCGACGCGGACGGTTCGCCCCTGGCCGGCATCGCCGTCCTGGCCCGACAGTCAGGCGGAGCCGCCTGGGCTTCGGCGACGACCGGGCTCGACGGCCGGTATGTCCTCGACCGGCTTCCGCAGGGAAGTTATTTTCTCACGCTGACCCGGCGCGAAGAGGGCGTATCGACGGTTCTGTCGCCCGCCGACATGATCGCGATTTCAACCGCGACGGTCGATCTGCCGGCTGCCCGGTTTCCTCCTTCGGACAGCCGCGCGGTCGGGGCAGTCGTTCCCGCATCCCATCCCCTGACGCTCGTTATCGCTGGGGATCCGGTCTGGGTGGGCATCACCGATGAAGTCGGCAGGCTGCCGCTCCGCACGGTTCCCGCTGATATGCAGCCCGTTCCCGTCGAGGGAGACAGTCAACTTGCCTGGGGAGGAGCCACCGAAGCCGTCGTGCTGGCGACAGACGGTCCCTGCACCGGCCAGAAGATCGCCGTGTTCGACTCGAATCCGTTCTGGAACGCACGGTTCACGGCATTCTTCGAACTGCCCGCAGGCGCGGCGTCGTTCACGGCGTCGCATCTTCCTTCGGCTCTCGGAGCCAGACTGATGCTGTTGAGCGAGTCCGACCAGGAGGAGCAGCCGAAGAGCGTCGATGTCGATCTGCTCCTCGACTCGATGGCCGTGATCGCCAGCATGCCCCCGGTCACGAAAACGCTGCGCCGAGCCGGCCCAGTCGATGTTTCCGGAGCGGCGGAGCGGATTCGGGGAGAGTTCTGGCTCGTCGGAAGCGACGGCGTCTGGCATTCCTCCCGTGCCGGGAAGAACGCGTTCAGGCTGCCGGCAGGCGAGTATCTGCTCCTCGCCCGCGACGAGGCCGGCCGGACTGGACGGGCAGACAGGCTGGCAACGACGGTTTCCGGTCGGACCCTGTTTCTGGGAACATCCCTCCGGGAAGATCAGGACTTTGTCACGACGCCAATCAATTTTCTCGATACCGAGTTCAGGCAACTGCCGGGCGTCCATCTGCACGCAAATCTTTGCTCGGCCCTCGCCCGCGGGGAGTTTCTGCGGCCCTCGCCTTTTCATCACGACGCTCACCCGCATGGCTGGCCCCTGCTGACGCTGCTGCTGCTCCTTCCCTTCCTCGCGACGGCAGATCTGCTGTTCGCCAGGGGGCGCGGCGGCACGGCGGCGGCCACTCTGTCGGCCGTCATCGTCTGCTGGATCGCCGCCGCGATACGGCTGTTCCAGGCAAACATCCTGCTTCCGACCATCTTTCCCGTTTCGATCACGGTCGTCTTCGGTGTGGCGCGCGGAGCCCAGGCCTACTTGGTCGCGCGAAACCGCGAGCGCGAGACGCGGGCCACGTTCGGCCGCTTCATCGCCGCGCCGATGGTGGAAGAGATCCTGCGGCATCCCGATGCCGTCAGGCCCGGCGGCGTGAAGAAAGAGCTGACGATCATGTTCACCGACCTGGCTGGCTTCACTTCGATCTCGGAAGTGATGACGCCGGAAGAGCTGACGAAGCTGATGAACGAATACCTGGGCGAGATGACGCGCGTGCTGTTCGAGCACGGCGGTACGCTCGACAAATACATCGGCG
>JAKJFL010000150.1:0-7211 GCA_022704935.1 Candidatus Rifleibacteriota bacterium | reverse complement strand
GGAGGAAGAAATCCAGCAGAAGGTGGACGACGAAAAGAAAGAGGCCGCCGCGACGCCGACCAAGCCCGAAGACGTCTCATCTCTCCTCTCGATCGACCAGCTCGAGCTCGAAATCGGCTACAACCTGATCCCACTCGTCGACTCGAACCAGGGCGGGGACCTCCTGAACCGCATCACGCTGATCAGGCGACAGATCGCGATCGACCTCGGCCTCGTGGTTCCGCCCATAAGAATACGAGACAATATACAATTGCCGCCGTCCGTGTATGTGATCAAGATCAAGGGCGTCGAAGTCGACCGCTACGAAATCATTCCCGATCAGCTCCTGGCGATGAACGCGGGCTCGGTCACCTCGCCGCTCACCGGTATCGAGGTCGTGGAGCCCGCCTTCGGCCTGCCGGCGATCTGGATTTCCCAGTCGGTGCGGGAGCGGGCCGAGATGGCCGGCTACACGGTCGTCGATCCGTCGACGGTCATCGCCACGCATCTCACCGAAGTCATCCGGAAGAATGCCCACGATATCCTCGGCCGCCAGGAACTCCAGTCGCTGCTCGAATCGGTCAAAGCCTCGTATCCCCTCATCGTGGACGAAGTCATTCCCAAGATCGTCACCCATTCCCTGCTGCTGAAAGTGCTTCAGAACCTGCTCAGGGAAGGCGTCTCCATCCGGAACATGGTGACGATCCTCGAGTCGCTCGCGGACTGCGACGGCATACGCGAGGCCGATTCCCTAACCGAGATCGTCCGGCAGGGGCTTTCGCGGCACATCTGCAAGAGCCTCGTCGACCAGGCCGGCATGCTGAATGTCATCTCCCTCGACCCGAGGCTGGAACAGCTGCTGACGCAGTCCCTGCAGAAGGTCGAAGGCTCCGTCCAGCTGGCTCTCGACCCGAAGATCGCCACGAACCTCCTCGGAAAAATCAAGGAGCGGATCGAGGAAGTGATGCAGGAGGGCCGTTCGCCGATTCTGCTCTGCAGCGCCGCTCTCCGTCTCAGTCTCAAACGGCTCACCGAGCGCATGGCTCCTCGGCTGACCATCCTCTCCTACAATGAAATACCGACAACGATACAATTGCAGTCCACGGGGCTGATCTCCCTCAACTGACCCAGGAATGAACGAGAGCACCCATGCCTGACCAGGCGGAATCACTAAGAGAACTGAAGCGGCTCATCGACACCGTGTCGCCGGAACAGCTTCCGGGGCCGGAGGAGTTCCTGTCCGCGATTCCCTGCCCGACGAAGTATGCGGCCATCGCGATTCTCGTCCCGGACGTCACCGGTGGCCGGATTTCGCCTCTGCAGAAATGGCTCCCTGCCCTGTCGAAACGCCGGCGTCCCCCCACCGTCTGGGACCAGGCCGCGACGCTATCCGCGGCGACGACGCTTCCCGACGGTTCCGACCGGCTTCCGCTGATGATCCACACGGATTCCGCCGCGGGCCCGCTGATGGTGCTGCCGCGCCAGCCGTCCCCCATCGCCCTGCAGGCCCGTCCCGTCCCCGAACGGATCAGATTTCTGCGGCAGATCCAGAAGCTGTTCGCCAGCAGCTCGGAAATCTGGATCACGATTCCCATGGCGGAGTTCCGTGCACACCTGCCTCTCCTGCATGCGACGGACGCGGCACTGGTCCTCGTGCCCCAGCATCCCGACGCCGTCCTGAAAAGTTACGAAGCCGTGAAATCGGTGCACCTCTCGGGATATTTTTCTCCTATTTCGCTCGCGGAGGCCCCCGCCGGAGACGAGATAAATTCCGATCACGCCGTTGAGCGTGTCCGCACGGTAGCAAAACAATTTTTATCTCTTGACCTCCCCCCCTTCGGGGTGGTACTTTCTGGCATCATCCAAAGTTCCCCGATCTCGAGAGAAGGGCCGTTCACAAGAAAGCCCGGGGTTGTTCTTGCGTACGATTTTCTCCACGCATTCGCCGAGCGAGTGCTGTATCCCGCACCGGAAGACCGTCGATGAGCGATTCAGTGAAAAAGCCAATCGAAAGTATAATCGCCGAAACGAAGCGGCAGATTCAGCCGTATGTCTTCAAGCGGCTCGAGTCACGCCGCCCCCGGCAGGCGGGCCGAAAAATAGCGAGAACGATAACGATCGCCAGCGGCAAGGGCGGCGTGGGGAAAACGAACATCGTCGCCAATCTGGCCATCTGCCTGGCGCAGGCGGGCCGCCGCGTCATCATCCTCGACGCCGATCTCGGGCTGGCCAATATAGACGTCGTGTTCGGCATCAGGCCGAAGCACAATCTCAGCGACGTGGTGACCGGCGACCTGACCCTCGACCAGATAATGGTTCCCGGCCCCCGGGGCATTCAGATCATCGCCGGCGGCTCGGGCATCACCGAACTCGCGCATCTCCCGCCCGACCGCGCAAAGCGACTCTTCGAGCAGCTGCGTTTCCTCGAGGACAAGGCGGATTACCTGCTGATCGATACCGGTGCGGGCATCGGCCAGAACGTGATCTCGTTCTGCCTCGCGGCCGACCAGATCTTCGTCGTCACGACCCCCGAACCGACCGCCCTTGCCGACGCCTACGGCATCATCAAGGTCATCAGCCAGTCGCGCCCCGACGCAAATCTTTCCGTTCTCGTCAACCGTGTCGCCGACGACCAGGAGGGCGTGTTCGTCCATGAACGCCTCTCGAAAGTCGCCGACGAGTTCCTCCGCTTCCCCGTCAAGAGTCTCGGCTGTATCCCCCAGGACTCGCAGATGTACCTGGCGGTCCGTCAGCAGACACCACTCCTGCTGTTTTCGCCGATGTCTCCGGCCGCCCAGCGCATCCGCCGGCTCGTCACGGAAGTCTTCCATGAAACCTACGAAGAGGAACAGACCGGCGAGGGCATGGAAGGCTTCCTGACGAGACTCTCCAAATTCTTCAGCGGAGGCGTACGGGCGTGATGATCCAGAAGTTCGTCGCCGACACGTATCACGAAGCGCACCTGAAGGCCCGCATGGAGCTGGGCGAGGATCTCATCGTCATTCAGACCAAGACATTCCCCCAAAAAATATGGGGTGGTATATATTCTCGGGAAGTCGTCGAACTGACCGTCGCCGCGGCTCGGGACAAAAAAGAGCCCCCTGTCGTCTCCGCCCCCGTCCGGCCCGCCCCCTCCGAGGAAATCACCTCTGCCCCGGTGCCCCCTAAAGCCGTCTTGTCTTCCCGGACCGCGCCGTATCCGGCATCATCAGGGGCGACCCAGCGACCACGGACCGACGCGGCCACGGCAAAGTCGCATCATACCGGCCCCCAGGGACTTCGCCGGGTGCACGGGATCCGCTCGAATCAGGAAGGCATGGCCGAACCTCATTCCCAGCGTATCGAAGAGGAAGCCCAGCAGACGGCAAAGACCCTCGAGCTGCTCGACGCCATCATCAAGCATCGCAACAACAAGCAACCAGCGGCCCCGTCCACGCAGGCCGCCCCGCCCCGAATGGCCGCAGCCGCCGCGCTCCGGCCCCCGATCGATGAATCCTCGGACCGGCCATCGTTGAACTCGCTAGAACAGAGGCTCAACGAACTGTTCTCCCTCATCCGCGACATGAAGACCTCCGCCGGTCAGGCTCTCGAGACGCAGGCAGCGGCCGTTCCCGCCGGGCTGATGCACCTGAAACGCCAGTTTCAGAACCAGGAGTTCCCGGCTGAAATCATCGACGAATTCATCGAGAGACTGGGCAAGGAACTCCCGCCGCTGTCCATTCACAATGAAAAAATCGTTTTCGACGAGACCGCGAAATGGCTGAAGCGGCTTCTCCACTTCACGCCGCACCCGCAGCCGACGCGCCCCGGCCCCCAGATTTTCGCCCTCATCGGTCCCACCGGCGTCGGAAAGACGACGACGATCGCCAAGCTGGCAGCGACGTATGCCCTGAATGTGAAAGACCGGAAATCCGTCGCGCTGTTCACGCTCGACACATACCGAATCGGAGGCACGCAACAACTCGATCAGTATGCGAATCTGATCGACGCCACCATGGAAGTGCTCTACGAGCCGGACGACGTTCTTCCCGCTCTCGAACGCCACCAGGACAAGGACATCATTCTCGTCGACACGGCGGGACGGTGCCCGAAAGACGCCGTCGAGCTCGGGAATCTGAGGAACTTCATCAATCTCTTCGGGCCCATTCGGACCTACCTTGTTCTCTCCGCGACGACGAAGTATTCAGACATGCACGACACCGTCAGGCGATTCCAGCAGGTCGGTTTCGACGAACTGATTTTCACCAAGGTCGACGAGACCGACACAATCGGCCCCCTCGTCTCCCTGCTGTACCGAACGGCACTTCCGCTCGCATATCTGACCGACGGCCAGGACGTTCCCGACAATTTCATGCCTGCGTCGGCGGAGTATTTCGTCTCCAGGTTTGCAGGAACCTGCTGATTTTTTCGAGCAACCGGCCCGACCCGCTTTTCGCCGTGCCATCGAGCATCCAGTTTCCGCCACCGCCGCACTCGCACATTTTTCTCATTTCCTGTATACTCTGAAGGTTGACCACGCCTCATTCGTGACACCTTGAACGACAGCCAGACGAGGTAAAGGGAGCCGGCTCCGGTGGATATCGACCTTTCCCAATATATGGGCATGTATATCGACGGTTCGAAAGAGAACCTCGATATGATGGACAAGATGCTCCTGAACCTGGAGCAGAATCCCAACGACATCGATTCAGTGGGCGAGATTTTCCGCGCTGCCCACACCCTCAAGGGCATGTCGGCCACCATGGGATTCGAAAAGGTCGCCCATCTCACCCACGAGATGGAGAACATTCTCGACAAGCTCCGCAACAAGGAAATTCCCGTCACGACCATCGTCGTCGACGTTCTGTTCGAAACGTTCGACGTCCTGCGCATTCTCGTCAACGACAGCATTTCCTCCTCGGACTCGAACGTGAATCTCGATGCCATTTCGAAAAAGCTGCTGGATGTTGCCGGCACGAACACGCAACAAGAGAGTCAGGCCGCTTCGGCGCAGTCAGCACCGGCCGAGACGGGCCCTGAGCTTTCAGGCATCATCCTGAACGAGTTCGAACTCCAGGTTATCGTCGAAGGGGAACAGCGCGGCTCGCACATTTTCCTGCTCCAGGTCACTCTGGTTGCAGACTGTCTGCTCAAAGCACCGCGCGCGTTCATGGTCGTGCGCAATCTCGAAGAGCTCAAATGCGAGATCATCAAATCCGTTCCCGAGATCAAGGACCTCGAGGAAGAGAAGTTTGATCTCTCGTTCAAAATGCTTCTGATCACCCCGACGGAGGCCGACGACGTCAAGATCGGGATCGAGTCGATTTCCGAAATCGAGACCGTCCGCGTGACGACCCTCACATCGGACGATCTGCGTATTCCGCAGCCCGAGGTGCCGCCCCAGGCTCAGTCGATCGAGCAGGCGGCGCCTCGGAGCATCCAGCCTCCGCCGCCAGCCCCAGAGCCGTCGCAGTATCAGAAGCCGGCTCAACGAACGCCGGCACCCACGGCCGCACGGTCGACCGCATCGTCCCTCCCCACAGCGCCGTCGCGTCAGGTCCCCCAGGCCGCCACCAGGAAGCCCGTTTCGACATCCGCCGTGGCTGCACCGCCACCCTCCCCGCCTCCGCCGACCCCGCCGGCTGGCGGTGGAAAGCCGCCCGCCGGGCAACCGCCGAAACCGGGAACAGGGATGGGGGACAAGCGCAGCAGCCAGACCGTCCGCGTCGACATGCATCGTCTGGACGACCTGATGAACCTGGTCGGAGAACTGGTCATCAACCGCACGCGGCTCGCCGACATCGGGGCCGCGCACAAATTGAAGGACCTGAACGAGACGCTGACGCGCGTTTCCCAGATCAGCAGCTCGCTTCAAAACGTCGTCATGCAGGTGCGCATGGTGCCCATCGAGCAGGTCTTCGACCGTTTTCCCCGCATGACGCGCGATCTCTCGAAAAAGCTGGACAAGAAAATCGACCTCGTCATCGAGGGCAAAGAAACCGAAATGGACAGAACCGTGATCGACGAGATCGGCGATCCGATGGTCCACATCATCCGAAATTCTATAGATCATGGAATAGAACTTCCTGCCGAGCGCGTCGCCCGGGGCAAAAGCGATACGGGCACAATTCACCTCATCGCACGTCACGAGGGAAACCACGTCATCATCGAGGTTCGCGACGACGGCCGGGGCATCGATCCGTCGATCGTCGGTCCCATCGCGATCAGACGGGGCCTCTTCACGCAGGAACAGATCGAAAAGATGCCCCCGGAGGAAATCGTCAAGATCGTCTTCCTGCCCGGATTCTCGACGGCACAAACCGTCACGGACATTTCCGGGCGAGGCGTCGGCATGGACGCGGTGAAGGCGAAGATCGACGAACTCAACGGCTCCCTCGACGTCGAATCGAAGATCGGCATCGGCACGCGCGTCATAATCAAGCTTCCCCTCACGCTCGCGATTCTGCCGGCCCTCATGGTGAAGCTCGGCTCCGAAACCTACGCCATTCCGCTTGGTTCCGTTCAGGAGACAATGGATATCTCGAAGGGCGACGTCAACATCGTTCAGCACCAGGAAGTGACCCTACTGCGCGGAGAAGTCCTGCCGATCATCAGGTTGAGAAAAGAACTGAACGTGCCGAAAATGAGCGACGAGAAGGAAAGAGACGACGAGCTGTCGATCGTCGTCTGCGCGTCGGGCGAAAAGCGGGCAGGATTCATGGTAGACGAACTGCTCGGCCAGCAGGAAATCGTCATCAAGTCACTGGGCAATCTGCTGAGCGGGCTGTCCGGAATCATGGGCGCAACGATGCGTGGCGACGGAAGCATCGCGCTGATCCTGGACATTCCGTCGTTCTTCCAGACGAAGAGTCAGGCACGAACCTGAGGGAAAACAGACCAAGGAGTCCGCGGTGGATCTCGACCTTCAACAATATATGGGTGCCTATATCGACGATTCGAAGGAAAACCTCGATCTGATGGACCGCATGCTCCTCGCGATGGAGCAGAATCCCGGCAATATCAGCGCCATCGAGGACATCTTCCGTGCGGCGCACACGCTCAAAGGCATGTCAGCCACCATGGGCTTCGAGAAGATCGCCCATCTCACCCACGAGATGGAGAGCGTTCTAGACAAACTGCGGAACCGCCAGCTTTCCGTCTCGCCCCAGCTGATCGATGTCCTGTTCGAAACGTTCGACGTCCTGCGCAATCTCGTGATGGACAGTTTCAACCAGAGCGATTCGCGCATCGAT
>JAKJFL010000149.1:0-7271 GCA_022704935.1 Candidatus Rifleibacteriota bacterium | reverse complement strand
GCGAGATGCTGACGTTTCACGCCCTGCTCGAGCGGCAGAAAAGCCCCGAAGTCAAGCTCGCGCTCCTGTGCGGCAAGATCGAGGATGCCTTCGCCACGGTGTTCCGGCAGGTCTGCATGACTCGCTTCGAGCAGAAACTCCACGCCGCAAGGCGCGAGCAGGGCGAGCTGAACGCCGATCAGCTGAGCGACCTGTGGATCGAGACCAACCGCACGATGTTCGGCGACTCGGTCGAGCTGACGCCAGGCTACCGCCGGTGGTGGTGCTATATAACGCATTTTATACATTCACCATTTTATTGCTATGCGTATGCATTCGGCGAACTTCTGGTGCTCTCGCTGTATGCCTTGTATCGAAAGAACGGTGAGGCATTCGTTCCAAAATACATGGAGCTTCTCGCCGCCGGCGGCTCGGAGAGCCCAGAGGTGCTGACGAAACGCATGGGCCTCGACATCACGAAACCAGCCTTCTGGAAAGCCGGCATCACTCTGCTGTCGAACATGGTCGATGAAGCCGAGCGCCTCGCCGCCGAGTTGACGTCCAAGAAACGCGCGTCCCGTAAGTGAGAACGGGGTTCTCCACTAAGGCACGAAGACACAAAGAAGGTTGAACGGCCGTTATCACGGGCAGTCCGGGCGGATCACGATGCGCCCGGACCGCACCGTGATGTTTTTTTGCAGGGGTTTCTTCAAACAGAGGCGTTCGTTCAACCGCGGTCATCGGCAGTTCGCATCGGGGTGGGTTTCAAACCCGCCCCCACAGGAAATTCGGGCAGGGTATCCCCGGAAAAACCTTTGTGTCTGGTATGTTGAAATTCGAACGATTCACCGCGGAGATACTCCGTAGAAAAATCTGTATGTTTACGGAACGCATCCGCAGATGGAGGGCAGATGAACGCAGATAGGAACGAACACTTGGAAAAACCTGATTTTCTTGATGCCCTGGATACTCCATTGAACAAAATAATCTGCTTTTCATCTGCGAAATCTGCGGATCGGTTCTCATGACGAAACCAACATACCAGACGCTGAGACGCCGAGGAAAATATCTTAGTACATTTTTTCAATCCCTGCGCCTCTGTGCCTCGGCGGTGAAAAGGTCTTTGTATCCTTGTGCTTTTGTGGTGATCCGGTTCGGGCGTCAGGTGGCGGATTCGCGGCGAACCTGTTCGGCGAGGTCGATGAAGCCTTTTCCCAGGATCTGGCGGGTTTCGCCGACGATCACGAAGGCGTTCGGGTCGAACTCGTGGATGAGGCAGCGCAGCATCGGCATTTCCTGGCGGCGGACCGCCACGAGCAGGATGTGCGTGGGCCGGCTCGTATACATCCCCATCCCGTCGAGGCGGGTGACGCCGCGGTGCAGGTCCTCGATGATGCCCCAGGCGATCTCGTCGGCCTGTTTCGATATGATCAGCACCGAGCGGTAGACCGACATGCCCTCTAGCACCGTATCGATGACCCTGCCGCTGAAGAACACCGTGATAAGGCCGTACAGGGCCAGGTTCGGGCCGAAGACGGCTCCTGCGATCATGGTGATGAGAAAATTCATGCCGAGAATGGTGTCGCCGATCGGAATGTGCCACCGATGATGGAGAATCAGCGCCACGATGTCGATGCCACCCGTGGTACCGCCCGCCCGGAACGTCAGCCCGACCCCGATGCCCGACAGGATGCCGCCGTACAGACAGGCCAGCAGCGCATCGTTCGCGAGCGGCTGCACATGGAGCGGCCCCATCATGAGATCCGTCAGGGTCGACGTGACGATGACCGACATCACCGTTTTCCAGACCGAGCCGGCACCGACCAGCTTCGCCTGGAACCCGAGAAGGATCAGGTTTCCGATCAACACCACGACGCCGATCGGCGTTCCGATCGCGAAATACATGATCGTCGCAAGGCCGGTCAGGCCGCCCGACGCGATCTTGTTCGGCGCCGTGAAGCACACCAGACCGATAGACATCAGAACCGAGCTGAACAGAATGAGCAGAACGTCCGTCGCCCGGACGCTTGTCTGGCGTGCCATGAAGACCCTCCTCAACGCTGGTACGTCCGAGGCGAAATCGTCTTCCCCCGGCGCCGCAGCAGTGTATCACGCCCATCACCGGAAGGCAACGGAACGGGCGGCGCGAAAAACCGCACGATCGGCCCGGGAGAACGTGGTTGCAATCGTCGGAAGGTTGGGGTACGCTAGGGACTCATGGGAGAGAACGTATGAGCCGTCTTCAGATAGCGGCGGAAAAGATATCGGGCGTCGTCGTGATCAACGTCGAGGGCGAGATGGACGCTTACACCATCGGAAAGCTGAAAGAAGCGATTTCGATGGTGACCCAGTCAGGCGTGATCAGCCTCGCCATCAATCTGGGCCTCGTCACCTACATGGACTCGTCGGGCCTCGGCCTGCTGCTCGGGCTGCACAAACAACTCGCGAAGAGTCGCGGCAATCTGGTCGTGGCCGGGCCGAGCGGTGCGGTTCGGGAGGTGCTTCGGGCGACAAACGCCGACCGGCTGCTGAAGATCGTGAACACGAAAGAAGAGGCGGCACAGTTCATTGTCGACAACCCCTTCGGGGACAAACCTGGCGCCAGGCAACCTTAGAGACGGAACCCAACCGTGAAAATGTATCGTTCAGATCCGTTTTTCGGGCATGCGGGCCGGAAGAGCGCCTTCACTCGTCCTGAAGAATGCGGCCGCGATAGAAGATGACGAACTTGCAATGCGTGCAGTTGAGCGTGAAATACGGAGACTGGCGTCCTGCATGGGTTTTCTGTACCATCGGAGCGCTGCATTGTGGGCACAGCATAAACATACCTCCTGTCGAAAACTTTCTTTTATCCCTTACTCGATATATCGGCATTTTTCGGCAAAGAGTTGAGAGAAATCTTCATGTTTTCCTCTGAAACCGCAAAACCACGATCACTGCAGCTTTTTCAGGGTATCATCGTCATCGTCGCCCTGCTGATCGTCTGGCTCGCCTGGGATTACATCCGCGAAGACGGCAGCAAGCGCGACGAAGCAGCCAGGCGCCAGGTCGCCCTCACCGCCGATCTCGCCGCCCGCGACATCAGGACCGCCCTTTCGGGGGCCGCCGACTCGCTCCAGCTGCTCGCCCGACTTCCCGAACTGAGGAACATGCGCCGCCACGGCCCGGCCGCGGAACTCGCGGGGAATACACACTCAGCCCTTCTGACGTTCGTATCCGATCTGGCCTTTTATTCGGAAATGTATCACTCTTCGGCCATCCCCGAGCCGTTGGCCACGCTTTGGTCTTTCTGGAACACCGTCGCCCCCTCCTGGGAGTATCACCTAGCCGCCATGCGCCGCTGGTTTTACGATCGCGGACTGTTCCCGTATATCGAAGCACTGCCGATTCCAGAAACATTGGAACTGCCTAAGACTCCGCCGGCGCGCGCCGTTTCCCGAAAGCCGACCTGGGGCGATCTCACGGCTTTCTACGCGGAATGTCTCGAACAACCATTGATAGGAACAAGCTTGTTCCTCGATTCGACGTTCGGCTGGGGAGCCATGATTCCTGCCGATCCGCAGGAAAGCGGTCGCCTGCTCGCGGCAACGCTCAACGACCGCGACCTGATCCGTTCCGTCGCCCTCCGCGGCCTCGACGGAAAGGAAGTGGCTGGAGTCTCCGAAATCGGCGGACCGGCGATGCCGTCCGGAGGCTGGTGGCGTCGCGGATTGCGCCAGAACCGCCCGTTTTTTCCCGGACCGGCCGTGTTCGACGAAGGCATGGGCAGACCTCTCTGGCAGGCAGGCGTTCCCGTCCGGGGCGCTGCCCGTGAGCCGGAAGGTCTGCTGACGGCCCAGATCGACCTGGGCTTCCTCGGTGACCTGGCAGCCCGGGCGAAGCTCACTCCGGGTTCGATGCTGATCGTCACGGACGAAGACGGCGTCGTCATCGGCCACCCCCGAACCTCTCTCGTCGTCAACCAGGTCAGCCTCAGACACACCCACCAGGCGGTCTCCGCGGCCCTCGACGGCGAAGAAGGCGAGTCGGAACTGCGCATCGCCGGCGTTTCCTATGTGGCAGCCTGGAGATCGATCCGGCAGGACGGCGGCAACCGGATGCCCGGGTGGGCGCTGGTCTTTCTGACACCCGCTTCCGAGATGACATCGGACTGGTTCCGGACGATGCTGCTTTCGGTTCTTCTTGCCTCGGGGGCACTCGGTGCATTATTTTATACATCCGGCTTGGTTGAATCCGCATTTGAAGAGGATATCGAAGCATGAGTCAAAGAACACCAACCTCCGCGACAGGGTGGAAACGCTTGCTGCTGCCGGCCGCCATGGCCGCATTGTTCGGCATTTCCGTTCCTGCGGCCGACGCCGCGGGCAAAGGTGCGACGGCCGTGATGGAACAGGCCATCAAACAGCGATCGGCCGGAGATCTCAACGGCGCCATTCGCAACCTGAGGAAAGCCGTCGATACGGTCGAGAATCCCGTCCAGCGAAGCCTGGCCCGCTTCATGCTCGGCGACTGCCTGATGGAGGCCAGAAAGCCGGCCGATGCCGCCGAGATCTACACGTCGATTCTCGACGGTGATCCGACCGATGAGGAGCAGGCGGAAGTCCTGTTCCGACTCGCTCAGTGCAGCAAGTCGATGGGAGATCTCGCCGGGATGAAGAAGTTCTGCAGGCAGATCACCTCGAAACACCCCGACAGCCCGTTCGCCGAGCTTGCCGGTCTCCTGTCGAAATCAGCCGCCGCCGAACAGGCCGCATCGGAAGTACTAACGGCAGCCGCATCACAGGCCGGCACACCGGCCGAAACGGAGTCCCCCGCCGTCGCCGACGCCGTGTCGGTCCAGGACGCCGCCCCGACCCCGGCCCCGGCGCCATCGACCAGACCCGTTCCCGTCTACGAGGGTGTCGACCAGGAAACGATCGCCGCCCTGCAATCCCGGCCTCAGCCGCAGCCCAAGCCCGCTCCAGAAACCGGGCCGAAGCCGGCCGAACCGGCCCCGAAGCCGGCTCAAAAGCCCCTCGAGACTCCGAAAACAGCCGTTCCGTCCGAGCTGCCCGACGAATCGCTTGCCCCCGGAGAGCCCGTCGCTAACACCGTCTCATCTGCCAGGTCCCGACCTTCGGAAGCTCCTGCGCCCGCGACGGAACCGACGGATCAAGCCGTGAAGGCGAAACCCCGGGCTTCCATTCCTCAGGAATCCGCCAAGGAAGCCGTGATTCCGCAAGCGCGCGAACCTCGCCGGACGGAGCACCGCGGCTCATCCGGGGAGACGGTCGATATCGCCGATATCGTCGCGCTTCCTCCGCTTTCCGGCGAAGAGCGCGAGGCCCTCGCCACCCAGATCCTCCAGGATCAGGAGATCGTCAAAGCCAACCCGACGGCCCCCGGCACGGACGACGTTCTCGCCCGCATCGCCGAGGCCACGGCACGGTTCGGCGAGCCCGTCGAGGCCTGCAAGGTCTACGACCGCATCCTGACCGAATTTCCCCGGTCGAAGCTGATCGAACGGGCGTATTTCGAAGGAATCCGCCTCCGCGCCGTGCTCGGGCTCAAACCCATGGTCTCCCAGTGGGGAAAGGTGTTTCTCGACACGTTCCCGAAGTCGCGACGCGCCGGCGACGTCCGCCGCCTCGTCGACTGGGCAGACCGGTCGGCATCGGGTGACGTTTCCGCGCGCCCTGGCGATCGGGTGAAAAAGCCGGCCGCCAAAGCTGAAGCCGCGAAACGGCAGGAAGCGGCGAGTGCATCTTCCCCGGAATATGCTCCGGAAAAGGATCCGCGATACCGGCAGGCCAAGCGGCGCGTTGCCGACAACCGGTTTTCCCTCGCCCTGAACGACTTTCAGGGGTTGACCGACGCCCATCCCGACGTTCCGACCCTTTGGTGGGAACTCGCGCTTGTCCAGATTCAGCTTCAGCGGTATGATGAGGCCGAAGAAAGTCTCACCCGTCTGCTCGCCCTGCAGCCGGACAACCAGGATGCCCGTTCGTTGCTCGGATACGTGCATTATCACCAGAAGGATTACAACCAGGCGGCCGACGATTACCGGCAGGCCGGGTCATCGGAGAACGACGGACTGAAGTTTTTCGACCCGCAGACCGCCGCACGCCGCATGGAACGATCTTCGAAAACAGCGAAACCCTCATCGACCCGCGAAGGAGAGAATAAATGAACATCGAGAGCCGTCAGTTGATCGAAGCGTTGAAGGAAGACGGAGACAACAGGCGCGAAGCCGAAGACTGGGGTGCCGCTAAGAGCTTCTACGGCAAGGCGCTGGAGGAGTTCGACCGCATCGCCGAGGATGACACCGAGATGCCGCTGACCTCCGATGACCAGGCGCTGATGGACGAGATCCGGGCACGCATGGTAGGCGTCAACGCCAAGCTGGCGTGGGCGCACTTCGAATGGGGCAAGGTTGCTTCCGAAAACCGGGAATGGCAGCGGGCTCTCGACGAACTCGAGATTGCGACTGAACTGGCCGGTGACGAGGACGTCGCGTTCCTCGAGCAGATCAAGCCTCTTCTCGACAAGGCCCGCGTGAAGGTTCGCGACCACCAGATATACATCGAGATCACGCCGATGGTCGAACGTGGCGACAGTTTCCGGCGCGCCGAGAACTTCGGCGAGGCGATCCTGGAATACCAGGAAGCCCTCAAGTCGCTCGCCGGCCTGCCCGCCGGCCACCGGTACGTCGAATACGTGTGCAATGCCCTGCGCGAGTGCCGACGCCACCTGGTGAAGCCCTATCTCGCCCGTATTCACCGGGCGACGCTGGCCGGTCGCGTCCGCCAGGCATTCTCGCTGCTGAAGCGCGCGCAGCTGCTCATCGACGACAACGACGTGATATACCGCGCCTTCATCGACCAGATCGGCGAAGACATCGCAGCCAAACTCTCGAAGAAGGAACTGAAGGAGATCGAGGAAGGCGAAGAGGGCGAATCCGCCGACGCCTGGTCGAAAGCCATCGCCGAATATGAGGAAGCGCTCGACCTTTATTCCTCGTTCACCCAGACCGACCCGCTGTCGCCGGCCTACAACAGCCCGAACGCCTACGAGGACAAGTTCCTCCAGTCGCGCCGCAAGCTCGCGACCCTGTATCGTCAGCGCGGCGACCGGTTCCGCGACAAGGCCCAGTTCGACAAGGCCATACGCCAGTATCGCGAGGCCCTGAAGCTGTTCCCCCGGTCCGACAAGGCGTTTCACGACACCTTCCGCGACATGAAGATGCTCCGGGCCCAGTTCGCCCCCGCATCGGCCTGACCGGCGCGGACACGCAATGTTCCTGTAGGGGCGGG
>JAKJFL010000148.1:0-7326 GCA_022704935.1 Candidatus Rifleibacteriota bacterium | reverse complement strand
CGGGGTCGAGCAGTCGGGGCCGGCGTGCGCGGTTCCCCCGATGTTTGCAAGCAAAAGGGCGGAGCAAAGCAGGGCGAAGAGCCTGGATGGGGAGACCATGGGAAGGCGGTGCGAGTGGGGTGTCATGGATGTTTGCCTCTGTTCTTTTTGACGTTCGACGTGGGGCGTTTTTTCGAGACGGCTTTGGAAGGGGAGGACGGCGGGCCGAGCAGGCCGAACAGGAGAAAGTCAGTCAGCTGGTCCGCGAGGCTTCCCGTGGAGATCGTGCTTTCGCGTGACCACCAGAATCGGAAGGCCTGGAGAACCACGCCGATGATCGCGTGGTGAACGAGCTCGACATCGAGATGGGGGGAGACCAAGCCGGCTTTCTGGGCTTGCGAGAGCTCTTTCATTTCCCCGAGGCTCGCCGCGATGAACCGGTTTGCGAGCTGGTTGCGAAGCTCCTCACCCAGCAGCCCCGAATCCGAGGTCATGCATTGGAAGAAGAAACGGGCTTCGGGCGTATCGGCGACCTGTGTGACCAGATGTCGGATACCGCACCGGAGGTTTTCCTCGAGCGGGAGCGATTGCAGATCGAGATGGGGAGGGCGGAGGGTGGTGCGCAGCACTTGGTCGAACACGGCCAGAAACAGCGCTTCTTTGGTGCCGAAGTGGCTGTAGAGGGTGGCCTTGCTTACTTCTGCTTTTCGAGCGATCGCATCGACACTCGCTTGGTGGAACCCCTGCCGCGAAAACTCTTCGAGCGCGGCGTGGATCATGCGCTCATTACGTTGCTTCTGTCGGAGCGTGGGCATGGAATGCACCTCGGCGGAAGGGTGTGAGTATAAAACTAAACTTGCGAGTATGTGTATTTAGACTAAGGAGTTTGAATTTGTCAAGGATGACTGGCTTTTCGTCAGGATGGATGTCGTTGGCGATGATCTTCTCCTTGCGACTGGGGCCAACGAGCCAACGGAGAGTTCTGGGTAAAATCATCCAATACACGCTTGCCAAGACCGAAATCTGGTAGACTTGTCGGACGAGGATTCGGTTTGCCACTGGCCCGGGGTTCGTCGGCATGCGGATGGTGAGTTCCCGAAATCATTGGTGCCTTGAAAGAGCAAGAGGGACACGATGAGTAGATGCTGCTTGTGCGTCCTTATGATTTCTATTCTGATCATTGCCTTTTCGGAGGCTTTTGCCGCTGGCTTCGGAAGTGACTACATTACTTCGATGGAACACTTTGCGAGAAGAGAATACCCGGAAGGAATCAAAGCGTATTACAAATTTTTTCTGAGATCGAATCCGGCCATGAGCATTTCATCACGGCAAAAGAATCTTCTTTCCGCATTTGCCTATTTCAAAAAACGTTGTGTCACGGCTCCCTCGGACAGCAATGCAAAACTGCATTTGAGCATCGTCTATCGCCTCATCGAAAATTGGCGGTATGCAGAAAGCTCTCTTGAGAACATTTTGAGTCAGCATCCTTCGTCGGGCGTTGCCCGATTCATCAAGGGCGAATTGTACCTCGCCATGAATCGGATCGACGATGCAAAAAATGAGTTTCAGAAACTCAGAGGAAACCCTCGTGCGGAAAAGCTGGTTGTGCTGGCCGATATCCTCATGAAACGACGGGGAGTCGGGACGAATCCGGCGGTTCGCCGCGCAGCACTGTTACAGCGAGCCTATCGTCACCTCGACTTCATGGAAAATGCCAAAGCCGAAGCCGCGTTTCGACAGGTTATCCATGAATTCCCCGACGAAGTCGAGGGGTATAGGGCTTTGATCGATCTCCTCGTCGTGATGGGGCGGCTTGACGATGCTGACGAAATATTCGCCGCCCTGCGGAACGTCGTCGGAACGCACGTTTGTATTCCACTTCAGGAAGCCAGATTGCGATATTTTCAGAAGCGGTTCCAGGATGTTGTGAACATTCTCACTCCCCTGGAGGAGCGGGAACAGACGAACGATTATTTCGTTTTCTTTCTTGCGGAGAGTTGCTTCAACATCGGAAAATTCGATAAATCCGCTGTCTTATTCCACAGATTGGCGAGAAATGATCCTGAAAATCTTGGTTTCATCCTGAGGGAGGCCGCATCCTTCGAGGGAATGGGAAATCGGGCGCTTGCCGCTGAAGTCTTGAAACGGGAATTGAATCGGCATTCCGATTCCGGTCTTGTGCGAATGGAACTGGGGAGCCTTTGGGAACGCATGAACCGTCTCGAGGACGCAAAAGCGGAATACCAGACCGTTGCCGGTTCCGATTCACCGTTTCGGTTCGAGGCGGGATCCAAACTGAAACACCTTGTCGCCAAACTCGTAGAAGAGGAAAAACAACGATTGGCCCGCCTTTTGGCAGAAAAGAACAGGGAAAAAAGTCCCGTCGGCACTGTGCGTGAAACCGCTCCAGCACTTGGCTCACCGCGATGTGACAAAAATGAGTCACAGGAGGTGAAGCTTTTTCAGTCTATGGTTCGCCAGCAGCAAGATCTGACGAAGCGGCTTAAACGGCTTTCCGATTAGAACATCCCGTATTGAGCGGGCTGATGAAAAAATGTAACCTTTCAGAAAGCCACGTTGTTCCCGTAGGTGGAAAAACAGTATTGGCTTCGGGGAATGTTTCGAATGTTCAGGGAAAAGGAATGGTTCGATGGTCGGCGGTAATGGCCTTCCCGAGCCGGTCGTGCCTTCTTCGGCCACCGGGCGAACCGATGATGAGATCGTCGGGGACGTTCGGAACGGAGTTGCCAGGGCGTTCGAAATCCTCGTGCAGCGATACGAGAACAAGATCTACAAGTTTTTCTTTCGCATGACCGGCCATTCCTCCGATTCGGAAGACCTCACGCAGGAAGTGTTCGTTCAGGCTTTTCGGGCTTTGCCTCGATATCAGCAGCGAGGCTTTTTCGGCGCATGGCTTTTTACGATAGCGAGAAATTTATCGAAAAACTTTTCGGGAAAGAGAATGCGCGACAATCGATTGATAACGCCACGGGAGCTGCCGGAAAACATCCCTGCCCCCGCCGGGGCCGAGGAGGCGCAGGACCAAGCGCAGGCGATGCTTGCTCCGCTTCCCGAAGAGTATCGAAGAGTGATGATTCTCAAATACGTTTCCGATCTGACGTGCGAAGAAATCGCCAGGGTCGAGAGCCTATCGGAATCCGCCGTCAAACAGCGGCTGCACAGGGCCAGAGAAATGATCAGGGAAATGGGACGCCCTGAATGACCCACTGAGAGTGGTGCGGGTTCAATTTTCCCGGCCTTTTCCCTGAATTGGCGATCCGGCGGGAAGGGGTGCCTTGGCGTCGGAAATCAATACCCTTTCGGGACCGGAATCGGGTGGGAGTTCACCGCCATCGGATGCGATCTTGGCCAGAAAAAGCGCCACGTCTCGCATACGGATCCGCTTTTCGCCGAATTCGAGATCGTAGGCATTGTCATACCATGTCCCTGGGCTTTTTGAGAGAACCAGGTAGTTCATTCCTCCGGCGGCAACCCATTCTGCATCGGGCGGGTGAGCCGAAGCCGGATCCGAATCGAAGCTGTCGCCGATGATTTCATGCCGGTCTTCGGCCGGACCTCGGTAGTCGCATTCCCAAACATATGTTCCTTTCTGAAACGTCGTTGCCGTTCTGATATACGCCGATAGCGAGGTGAAGTCCGTCTTATCGGCGATGCAGTCGAGCATCTTACGAATCGCGTCAGGTTGGGAAAATCGCATGGCATTCCGCGCCTTATCGGACGGCCATAAGCCGAAAAAGCGATTGTGGAGCAGCAGTTCATCCGGGGATGGATCACCGACCGGTGGCGGCGTCTTATCGAGAATGACAGATGCATGGACGGCATAATCGATGGTCTGGGAAGGGGAAAGCCCCGGTGGAACGAAGGTTGGGAAGCGCTTCCGGAGGAACTCCAACGCCGTTGCAGGTGGCGTGGCTTGCGTGAAGATGTTTTTTGCCTCATCATCCGCCAGGGGACCCTTGGGAAGGCTTTCCTCATGCTCGAACACGACGTTTGACCGGCTCAGGTAATTCGCCTCCAACGAGGAGATATACTTCCTGACGACGGATCGGCAGTCGCTCTCGTCAGCCGGATTGTCGTTCCCGGCCATCTCTTTTGGGATAGGCGTCAGGCGGACCATTTTTTTCAGGGTGTGCCCCGAACTTTCGAATGCGTTGCTGTCCCTGATGAGCAAAACCGGTTCGTCGGAGTATCCCTCACCGCATTCCCGGATCACCTTCAGAACTTTTCCAGGCCTCTGGGCTGTTTTGACGCAAGAACTCCAGGATGTTTCCGCTCGGTACAGGGGCTGCCCTTTTGCGACAAGATCTCCGGGGGAGACGAGCACCTGGAATTTCCATCTCGAGTACTCCGTGTTGCCCCTCCCGTGTTCGTCGAACTGGGAGGGGAGGCAGACGAATGTTTTCAGGGCCCCGTTCGCAGTGCCCTCCCAGGTGGCGGCCACCAATTCGTCCAAGGGATATGCATCTCGCTTCCCGTCCGTCAGGAACCGGATTCCTTCCATTGACCCGCCATGGGCGAGAGGCTCGGGGGAAACGACGAACCGTGCGAAAACCATCTTCGTGACGTCCTTGCAGGTTCCGCGGGAGAACACATTCACGGAATGGAGTGTGTGAAAATACCCGTGCGGTGTCGATATCGAGACCATTCCGCGGCTGGTGGGATAGTCTCCGTTCGGGATGAATACGCGAGAATATGTATCCTGACATACGACGAACACGGATGACGGCATTTCATTGTCCACCAGCAAGCTGAATTGCCCTACACCGTTTTGGGGGCCTTCGCAGGCATACCATCGTCCGCCGAGCAGTCGGTCTTCCGCGGCTGTGATGCCTGCAAACGCAGCTTCAAGCGCAACCCGTTCGTGAACGTGCTTCATCGTCCACGACGCCTGCTGGGAACCCTTGCGCAGGAAGGCCAGCAGGAGGATTCCGAGAGCGGTCAGCATGGTCACGACGAGAAGGATCGAAAAACCTCTTCGTGCGGGTTTCCGGCCGTCGCCGATCAGTGCTGAAACAGTGGTCATGGGATCTCGCGCGGGAACTGCGGTTCGGCATTGCGCAGCTGGATGCTGTTCGAAATGATGAAGAATTTCTTGCCTTTCGGCTCCTGGACCTTGATGCGGAAAACGACCAGCGATTCGTCGAGACGCTTGATTCCGAACTCGATGACGTGGTCGGCGAGCGTCAGAAGCGAACCGCTCTCAGACCGCATTTTCAGACGCCGTTGCGGGTCGATATATAACAATCGCTTTTCATGGTTCGAGTCTGCGAACAGCAACTTGTCGAACCAGTGGTCCGTGTCGGAGGCTACCGGCGGATAGAGAAGATGCGTTCCAAATTCGAGCCAGAGAGAGAGCTTGTTGGAACTCTGCCGTATCGCGTTGAGGGCGTCCAGACGCTGCATTTTCGAGTCGATCTGGGCTTGCGTGCTCAGAAGGAGCGATAGGCCCGCAAGGATCATGGAAAAGAGGCATGCGTAGATCATGACTTCCACCAGGGTCATTCCGTGCCGGACCTTGCTTCGGACCGGTTGTGCCCGGTGATCGGCGGGCCAGCAGACGGAGTGGAGGGGGCGCAGACGCATGGCGACTTACTTTCTGGAATATTCCGGAAGGCCGACGAGCGTCGAGAGCGAGATTCGCTCCGTGGGTCTGTCGGACCAGGACATTCGGATGGATACGAGAAACAATCTGTCGGAACCTGGATATGCGGTGACTGTTTGCTTGACCGAAAGATTCGTACCGTTTTCCAGGCAGTCGAGACTCTGACGCAGCGTTTCACTCCCCTTGATCTCCGGAAGAAGATCCGTATCTCCGATCTTGGGCGGCTGGGCCAGGGAAATCCTGGCCTTGGTCATGTTCAGAAACCGCTCGCATATATTCAATGCTATTGAATAATCACGGGCTTTGGTCATGTAATGAAGGCCGGTTTCGAAGAACAGATTCGAGATCGAGAGATAGCCGATCGTCAAAATGAAGATTCCGATGACGGCTTCGACGATACTGAAACCGCATCGGAATCTGATGCGAACCGGAGAAGGGATATCCGTGGCGTTCATCGGGGATACTCAGAACCCGAGCATGTCCCGAAGATTCGTCATCTCGCCAGAAGATGACGCGACATTCTGTTCGCTGGCTTCCGGGGTGTCGACGAAGGTTGTCCCCTGTTGGACGGTAGCGGCCGGGGCCTGGGTGGAAGATTCACCCTGGAATATATCGATATCGGTCGAGTCATCGAGGAGGTGGTCGGGCGACGATTCCCACGAAAGAGGAAGCGGTCCGCGGTCGACCTTCGAAAATCCCTGGGCGTCGACTTTCGCGCACTCGCCGGCGTTGATTGTTTCCTGGGAACCCCGATGCCGGGCTTTCCCGACTTCGACTCTCAGCAATAGCCCATCATTGCTGCGTTCAACCTGGACGACGGAGTCCTTTTCGATCAGTACAGGCGTGGAGCCGTCGACTTTCAACGGATAGGTTTTCCCCGTATGGCTGATCAAGCACGATCCCTTTTCGATGTTGAGTGACAAAGGACCGACCCGTGCTTCGGAATCCGGGGCGAGGGTGATCTTCGAGCCGCACAGGAGAGACAGGCGGGCATACGAGCCGGCGGCGGTCTTGACGTTGGACCCGCTTCTGATGATGGTATCCTGAGTGGCAGCGCTCGTGTCGTTTGATCCCGGGACCGTGACCGTTGCAGAGCCGGATTCCACGGTAGTCAAGCCGAAGAGATATTGATCCGAGAAGCTCGGGAGTTGGGAAGAGGAATCGGTTGTTTCTTGGATATACTGGTTCCATGTCTCCAGCTCTCCCTGAGTCGATGGATGTGTCGAACACTTGCCGGATTCCATCACGAAGGTTTGTCCCGGATCGAGAGTCACATCGGGACCTGCCGGCTGGGTGGGGGTGATCGTGACCTTGCCGTTAACCAGAACGACCGACAGGCTGTTCGGACTTACGGAAACGCCGAAGTCGGTACCTCGGATGCCGATGACGGCCGTCGGTGTGGTCACGGCAAAGTAGCGTCCTTTCTTGCGATATGCTACCCACACATTGCCTCGTTTCATCCGGATGCCGTTGGCGAGAATCTGGCCCTCACTATCGGCGAGCAGGTTCAGATGCGTGCCGTCGGGATACGTCAGAAGGCCGTTGCCGTTGGATTTGCAGGAAAAAAATGCATTGGTATCCAGCTGCGCTGGTGCCGTAGGGGTGGTTTCCTTGCCGGTCAGCTCGACGGCACCCCGACAGGGAGTATGTGAGTAAGCCACGAAGATGAAGGAGAGTCCCAGAAGAAACATTCTCATTGTCTTCATATATTTTGGTCCTTGATT
>JAKJFL010000147.1:0-7341 GCA_022704935.1 Candidatus Rifleibacteriota bacterium | reverse complement strand
ATGCACCCAGGCCGATCAATGCGAAGCTGAGGGCGAGCTGGACAAGTGTCGTGAACATGGTCGTCTCCGGTCACTCCGACTGGTCGGCCGGCATGGGAACGGCTTCGGGACGGTAGAGCAGGAACCCGAGGAGCCCCGTCGTCACGACGGCCCAGATCGGATGCAGGCGCAGTCCGGCGACGACCCCCAAACCGAGGGAACAGATGAGCAGGCTTCTACGGCCGTGCAGAAGTTTCCGGCCAAAGGCATACCCGGCAAAGGCCAGCTGGCCGCCTACGCCGACAGCACAGCCCTGAAAAAACGTCGCGACCTTCGGGTTCGCGAAGTAGGGGGCGGCAACCCAGGCCACGAGCAGGATTATTCCAAACGAGGGAAGGATGGTTCCCAGAACCGCGGCCAGGGAGCCGAGTCTGCCGCGCAACCGACGCCCCTGGAGAAAAGCGAGGTTGACGGCGATCGCGCCCGGAACGATAGTGGCGGTGGCCATCTCGGCCATGAACGCCTTGTCGTCATACCAGCGCTTCCGCAAGACAAGTTCGTGACGCATGACCGTCGCCATCGCTAGTCCGCCGCCGAGCGTGAACAGGCCCACCCGGAAAAAGACCCAGAAGATTTCCCCGAGGGTGATCTTCCCGTTGCCGGTCGGAGATGACGTCATTCCGGTTGGTCCGTCAGAATGCCCGGCATGGTGATGTCGATCATGGCGATGCCTCCGGCGAGTGTGGTCATGTTCACCTATCGGCAAAGGTGCTTCTTTTCTTGCATGGCGTGGCTGAGCGGGAGTATAATCTCCCCATTGCTGCGTTCCACAATCACAGGCGAAAAAGCCGGAGGAACAAGGAAAGGGAAGTCGGATGAAAATCACGGTTTATCCTGTCAAGGACAGCGAGCGCAAGCCTCACATCACCGATAACAAACAGCTCGGATTCTGCAAGTATTTCACGGATCTGATGTTCGTGATGCAGTATTCCGAAGTCGACGGCTGGCACAATGCCGAGATCAGGAAGCTCGGGCCGTTCCAGCTCGAGCCTTCGACCCTCGTTCTGCATTACGCGCAGGAAATCTTCGAAGGGCTGAAGGCGTATCGCACGAAGGACGATCACATTCAGCTGTTCCGGCCCGACATGAATGCCAAGCGGTTCAACCGCTCGGCCGCCAGGCTTTGCATGCCGTCGGTTCCGGAGAACGACTTCATCGCGAGCATCGAAACCCTGATCCGTATCGAGCATGACTGGGTGCCGCGCGGCCGTGGTGCCGCCCTGTACATCCGGCCGTTCATGTTCTCGACCGATACCACGCTGGGCGTGCGCGCCTCGTCGAACTACACCTACAGCGTCATCCTGAGCCCGGTCGGCCCCTATTACCAGGAAGGCTTCAACCCGGTCAGTCTCTACGTCATCGACGACCTGGTGCGAGCCGCGAAGGGCGGCCTCGGCGAGGCGAAGACCGGCGCGAACTACGCGGCGAGCCTGCTCGCCGGTCGCGTTGCCCGCGAGAAGGGGTGCGCGCAGGTGCTCTGGCTCGATGCCGCCGAACACCGGTTCATCGAAGAAGTCGGCGCGATGAACATCTTCTTCGTTCTCGACGACAAGCTTGTGACACCGAGACTCAACGGCAGCATCCTTCCCGGCGTCACCCGCGACAGCGTCCTGCAGCTCGCCGGACACCTGGGACTCAAGACCGAAGAGCGGGCGATCTCGATCGATGAGGTCATCGGCGGCATCACGACCGGTTCGATAACCGAAATCTTCGGAAGCGGCACGGCGGCCAGCATTTCGCCGGTCGGCAGCCTGAAGTATCGCGATCGCGACTACGTCGTCTCGAACCGCAAGGTCGGCCCGATCAGCCAGAAACTGTATGACACCCTGATGGGCGTCCAGTATGGCGACATCCCCGATCCCTTCAACTGGATCCACCCCGTCGAACTGCCCCAGGAAAAGGCCGCCGCCGTCTGAGCTTCCGCGCTACGGCATGATTCCTCTGCGCCATCCCGACTCCGCCTTTCTGCTGGAAACGGCGGAGTCGGCTGCGCGAGAGATCATGCGTATCTATGCCGGCGAGTTCACGGTCGACATGAAGGCCGGCGTCGAGCCGGTGACTCAGGCCGACAGGAATGCCGATGCGCTCATCGTCGGAGCCTTGAAGGCGCGTTTCCCCGAAGATGCGGTGTTGAGCGAGGAAAACGGCCTCCAGGCTTCCGGGCGGGCCGGCCGCCGCGTCTGGTTCATCGACCCGGTCGACGGAACGAAGGAGTTCGTCAAACGAAACGGCGAATTCTCAGTCCAGATCGGCATGTCCGTCGATGGCGTGCTCGAGCTTGGGATCGTGCTTCAGCCCGCGACGGGCGATACGTGGCTTGCCGCCCGGGGCGAAGGGTGTCATCACCGTACCCCGGACGGCGCCTGGGCGCGTGTCGTTCTTCCGTCGCGCGGAGACGGGCCGCTCGTGCTTGCGATCAGCCGGTCTCACCCGAGCGCGCTGGCGATGAAGGTCGGTCGGGAACTCGGCTGCGAGCGGCAGCTGGAACGCGGCGGCGTCGGCCTCAAACTTATGGCCATCGCTTCGGGGGCGGCGCACTACTACCTGAACGATTCGAACTCCACCAAGGCCTGGGACATCGCTGCACCCGAGATCCTCTTTTCCGAAGCCGGCGGGGTCGTCACGGACCTTCGAGGCGAACCCTTCCGATACGATGTGAACGACTACCTGCATCGGAACGGGCTTCTGGCTTCCTGCGACCGCGAATTGCATGACCGCCTCCTCGCCTTCGTCAGAAGAGAACGCAGGCGAGACTGAACTTCCGCGGAGATGTTCGCCATGCTCGAATTTTCCCGGGCATGGTTCGTTGAATCATGTGAAGATTTTGGCGCTTCGAGCCGATATACCCTCTGCCGTTCGTTCAACCACATTTCTGGGGGTACACATGATCGATCTCAAGGAATACCTGACTCTTCGCCGGCAGATGTCCGACTCGGACGAAGAGGCCACTCCTCCCGGCCGAGTCGTTCCGAGCCGGAACCAGCTCCTCGCCCAGTCGCGCGGGAGCATCCGGCAGCACCTTCAGAAGCAGTTGGTTGCGGCTCTGGAGAAGTTTTACAGCGAAACGACACCTTCCGATCCCGATCGGATCGTGTAATTCGTGAGTCCAGAAAAAAAGATCACGGGGCACGAAAAAATAATGCGGTTTGGCCTGACGACAACGCCGGATGGATGTGATCGATCGCTACTTCCGCATGAGTCCAGAAAAAAATACATGAGGCCGGATTTGCGGAGTCGGGAAACCGGTCCTATAATAGCCGAACTTTCCACAGCCACCCCCCAAGAGAGGTCATGATGAGCCTTCCGTTGCCAGCCGCTGAACCCGTCGCCGTCGTCGCCCCAGCCGTCGTTCCCGTCGAAAAGATCGTAGAAAAGCCTCATCTCACGCTCGTTCCTCCGCCCGTGCAGGCAAAGGACAACGGCGTCGTCGAAGCCGCCGAACCGGCGACCGACAGGGGATCTCTTCTTCAGATGTACAAGTCTCAGACGCGTGAATGCTGGCTCTGCGAAAAAATTGCGAAGACTATTGAATCTGGCAAGGATACCTCCGAAGACGACATGTGGCATTTCACGACCTGCGTTCTGAGCTGGGCGAATCTGCCGACCTCTTGATATAACGACAAGGATATAAAAACAACGCGACAGACGCATCGCCGTCTGTCGCGTTGTTTTTCCAGTGCTCGTGTATACTGGATGAATGATTCCTTCAAGCCTTGACGCGGTTGAACGCACTGCCGCTTCCCGTTTCCGGTTTCCGTGGCCTTTTCTGATTGCCGGGATGGCCCTCGCATTCGTTGCTTTTCTTGTTCAGCCATTCTGCGTTTCGCTCGATGCCCCTCACCATCTGCGGATGGCCGGAGACTTTTTCCTCGCCTTCATGGATTCCCCCGGATATCCCGACTGGGACGCCCTGTCATACGGCGGCCGCGGGTCGATGGCCTTCCGGTGCATCGCTCCGCTTCCTTACTTCGTATCAGGGGTATGGCAGCTTCTCGGGGCCCGTGTCGAGATCGCCGTGAAGCTGGCGGTGATGTCGTTCGCCCTTCTCGGGGCGTGGGGCATCCGGCGCTGGATGCGGGCCCTCGGTCTCGAGCGGACAGCGGGGTGGGGGGTCCTGCTCTGGCTGGCCGGGGCTCCGATCGCTCTGCATGCCGATTTCTTCTTTTTCTTCCAGAATCTCTGCGCGATGCTGGTCTTCCCGCTGATCCTTGCGGGCTGGACCGAGTCGCAGGCGGCGTCAGGGGCTTTCGCGCGGTATCCGTTCGCCCTGACGCTGGGTTTCGGCCTCATCTGCTGGACGCACCTGCAGTCGGCCATGATGATCGTCTACGTCTGCGCCTTTCTTGCCGCATACGAGACCATGGCGACCCGATCTACGGCCTCGTTCCGGCGCCTGCTGGTGATGATCGGCGTCGGCGGCTGCCTGGCGGCTCCCCATATCCTCCCGTTTGCCGCGACCATCGACGACACGCATCTGAACCGCGTGATGCACGGCATGAACGTGGGGACGGATACGCGGTTCATCGACGACGCCTTCGCGACGCACGATGGAATATCCGTTTCCGTGGCCTCGACGGCATCAGGCATCGCAGGAATCCTGACCTGGAAGCTTCGCTCTGCATGTGGGTGTTCAGGGACCTTCGAAAAACCCGGGCAGATCAGGCCGAACGAGATGCTTCCCTGGGAGATGCTTCAGCCACTCGTTCTGGCGGCGTTCGGGGGCGTCTCGCTGATGGCGCTGGCTTCCTTCTCGGCGGGCGTCGGAGGAGCGCCGTTTGCCTTTCTCGTGGCCGGAATCCTTCTGCTTTTCCTCACGCTCCGGCTTTCGGCCCCGCTCTGGGACCTGTGTCCCGGGTGGTATTCGCTCCAGTTTCCCTTCAGATGGCTTCTGCCCGCTCACACTCTCATCGTGCCGGCTGTCGCGAGGCTTTTTTCGCAGGAGGTTTCCCAGGAGAGCGACGCAGATACCAGGTCCGCCCCGTTCGGAAGGCTGCGGCGGCCGGCCGGAATCGCTGCGATCGTCGGCATGGTCTGCGTAACGCTGGTATTCCACCTGCTCACATCGAGTTTCGACGACGACGGATTCAGAATTTTCCGGGAAGGATACGGCGTTGCCCAGGAGTTCGCTCCGGCAGTCTGCGAATTTCCCGGGAGGCTTTCCGGAAAAGCCGGGAAACCGCATCTTCCGCGTCTTGCATCGGGCACCGGAACGATCGACAGTTTCGAGACCGGCTTCACATGGGCCCGATACGTCATTTCCGTGACGGCGTCGGAAGGGGCGCGTCTTGCCATCGGTACGCATTTCGACCGCGCCTGGCGCCTGGAATCCACCGCCGGTCCGATTCCTCTCGAAGTGGAACGGCCGTGCGGCACGATGAACGCCTGGCTTCCTGCCGGAACCCATGAATACAAGCTCGAAAGAGGCGCACCGCCATTCCGGAACGCCGGATGGCTGCTGGCGGTTGCCGGATGTTTCTTTGCCTGGGCCGGAAGAAAAAACGCGTTGCGGCTAAAGGAACCTTCGTCCGACGTCGATACAGGAAGATGACCCTGCCAGTCCTATATTCCCTCGAGGAGGAGCCCGCGTGGGACGCAAACCGGTCCTGATTGCCGCGCTTTTGAGCCTGTTCGCCGCTACCGGCGCATCGGCAGCCATCTATTCCTATCGCGACGACAAGGGGCGGCTGTTCCTCACGGACAATCCACCCAACAACAGCTACAAGATCGTCGTGACGACGCAGAAGGACCGCGCCGCGCCCGATCTGCCCGGGGCTGTCGCTCCGGTCCAGGCGATGGCGGCGATGGCTCCGCAGAAGATCCTGCTGCCGAACGACGAGTCGTTCAGCGACATCATCAACGAAGCTGCCCGCCGATACGGGGTCGATCCATATCTTGTCAAGGCGGTCATCAAGGTCGAGTCGGATTTCGACCCCAGCGCGATGTCCTCGAAGGGCGCCGGCGGGCTGATGCAGCTGATTCCCTCGACGGCCCGCCTGGTCGGCTGCAAGGACGCTTTCAGCCCTCGCGACAACATCTTGGGTGGCACCCGGTATCTTCGCATGATGCTCGACCGGTTCAACGGCGTTCTCGACTATGCGCTCGCCGGCTATAATGCCGGTCCGGGGCGCGTCGAGCAGTATAACGGCGTTCCGCCCTTCCGTGAGACGCGCAACTATGTCACTAAGGTGAACCACTATTATCGTCAGTTCCGTGCCGGCCTGCCCATCACGGCCAGAAGCCAGGCGCGGGTCGCCCGGGCGATTCCGGCGCCCCATTCCGCGCTCAACCAGAAGCTGAACGCCGCCTACGGCATCTTCCGCGAAGGCGACGTGAACGGAGCGATCCGGGCGTATCAGGATATCCTGAACATCTACCCTCGCAACACCCAGGCCCTCTACAACCTCGCCTGCCTGCTCGACATGGAGCGCCGGTATGACGAGGCCATCGATGCCTATCAGGCAGCCCTGCGCGACGATCCCTTCCTCGACAAGGCCATCTACAACCTCGCGATCATCTATGAGCGCCTGGGCCAACACCAGGACGCCATCGCCTCCTGGCACAAGTTCATGCAGGCGACGAAGGACGAAGAAAAGATCTCCATGGCCGAGCGGTATGTGAAGGAACTCGAAGAATTCGCCGCGCTGAACCAGTGACGGGAGGGCAGGGAATGGGCGGTCGGAGCACAATCGAGTGGCTGCTGATCATCGGCATCGCCACCACTTTTCTCTGGCCGTTCATGCAGCTCTGGACCGTCCAGGCTGTTCCGCTCGTCGAGTCCGAGACGCAGCAGAAAGCTGCCGCGGTCCTGGTGAACATGATGGAAGAGGCGGTGTCGAAACCGCAGCGCGACTACTTCCCGACGACCTCCTTCGAGCCCGTGCCGGGGCTGGAGTCGATCGGCCTCGAAGGCAAGACCGAGATCATGCCCCACCCGGATTTCGCCGAGATGACCCTCGTGCGTGTCCAGGTTCGATGGGGTTTTGTGCTTTTCAGGAAGACGCTGACGCTGGAAACGGCGCTGGCGCGCGTGCGGCCGTAACGGCGCCGGAAGGAACGGAAAATGAAGCGCACCGGCTGGTATTCACGGGAACTCCTTTTGTTCCTGATGTTTCTGGCAATTGCCGGCGGCGCGTCGGTCTTTTTCTTCTTCCTCTCGTCGCGCGATATGAAAACGGCCCAGGACAGTTTCGTATGGTCGCTCGAAGTGAACTCGACGCTCGACAGGATTTCCGAAGAGATAGCGTATGCCGCCCGCATCGAGCATCCCTTCGACGGCGAGTCGCAGGAATGCTGGTTCAGACG
>JAKJFL010000146.1:0-7363 GCA_022704935.1 Candidatus Rifleibacteriota bacterium | reverse complement strand
CCTTTTCCTCGTGTATCTCGCCGAAAACAGCCGCATCCCGGTGGACGACCCGAACACCCACCTCGAACTCACGATGATCCACGAGGTGATGGTGCTCGACCACGGCGGCGTCGACTTCGCCTTCATCGAATATGCAGCGGCGCTCAAACTCTGGATTCTCGGTGCGCTGATCACGGGAATCGCGATTCCCGTGAGAACCGGCATGCCGGCGGTCGATATCGGCGCCATGCTGGCCGGTATGGCCGCCCTGGCGGTGTTGGTGGGCGTCGTCGAGTCGACCCTGGTCAGGCTTCGGCTGGTCCAGGTTCCGCATCTGCTGATCGGGGCCTGCGCGTTCTCGATCGTGGGGATCATTATCCAATGAACGATCTGCTCATCATTCTCGTGGTCCTGACCAACATGCGGATGCTCGCGACGAGCCGCGTCGAATCGCTCATCGTCTGGGTTTCCGTCCAGGGCGTACTCCTTGGCGTGTTCGCCCTGCAGGCCCGCCTGGCCCACCTGACGCTCGACGTGCTCGTGGTCGGCCTGACCGCGCTCGTGCTGAAAGGCTACGTCTTCCCCGTGCTCCTGCGTCCCGTGGCCAACGTCGTGCACGCGGGCCGTGAAGAAGAGCCCTACGTCGGCTACATCGCCTCGACCCTGATCGGGATCGTCGCCCTGATCGTGTCGCTCTGGCTGGGAACGCGCCTGCGCATTCCAGGCGGCGACATGTCGCGACTGGTCGTGCCCGCTACACTGTTTTCGGTGTTCTGCGGCCAGTTCCTCATCGTCAGCCGCAAGAAGGCACTGTCGCAGGTGGTGGGCTTCCTGGTGATGGAAAACGGGGCGTTCATGCTGGGCGTGGGCACCCTCTACTATGCTCCGTTCCTCGTCGAAATCGGAGTGCTCCTGGACATGTTCGTCGCGGTGCTGATCTGGACGGTTCTCATCCGGTATCTGAACCGGGTGTTCCACCACATCGACACGCACGAACTCGACCATCTGAAAGGGTAACCGCCGATGACGAACGGGGTGCTTCTGCTGGCGCTGGTTTTCGTGCCCGTCGCGGCCGGAATCCTGTCTCAGGCGTTCACGTCGGCCTGGAAATCCCTCGCCTCCTCGCTGGGCGGAGTGCTGATCGCCTCCGGTCTCGGCTGTGTCGCCATCCGCCGCACGTTCGAGCAGGGAACCATCTTCGCCTTTTCCGACTGGCTGTTCCTCGACGCTCTCTCCGCCTACCATCTCGCCGTCATGCTCATCGTCTTCGGGCTCAGCTCCCTCTTCGCCCTGCGCTACTTCGGCGAGGAGATGCACGAGCACAGCCTGACCCTTCAGCAGGTGCGGACGTTCGCCGGCCTGTGGGCCCCGGCGCTGGGCGCAATGACGCTCGTGCTCATCTCGAACAATCTCGGCATCATGTGGGTCGGCATGGAGGCCACGACGCTCGTTACCTCGTTTCTCATCTGCGTCCACCTGAGCCGCGGCTCGATCGAGGCAATGTGGAAATACATGCTCATCTGCTCGGTCGGCATCGGTTTCGCCTTCCTGGGAACCCTGATGATACGCGTGGCGGCCAAAGACCTCCCCCTGGACCCGAACCAGGCCCTGCTCTGGACCAACCTGCTGGCGAACACGGCGAACCTCGCGCCGGCTCTGGTCAAGGCCGCGTTCATCTTCGTGCTGGTCGGATACGGCACCAAGGCCGGCCTGGCGCCCATGCACAGCTGGCTGCCCGACGCGCACAGCATGGCGCCGGCCCCAGTGTCGGCGATCTTCTCGGGCTTCATGCTCAATACTGCTTTGTATTGTATTCTTCGATATATTCCTCTGACCGAAGGGGCGCTTGGGCAGGACGGATACGCGCACCGGCTTTTGGTCGGGTTCGGGCTAGTTTCCATCGTCGTCGCCTCGGCGTTCATGCTGTTCCAGCACGACCTCAAACGTCTGCTGGCCTACTGCAGTGTCGAGCACCTCGGCATCATCGCCCTGGGGTTCGGGCTCGGAGGGCTGGGCACCTTCGCCGCCCTGTTTCACACGTTCAATCATTCCCTGTGCAAGTCCCTGTCGTTCTTCGCCGCAGGCCGGCTCGGCCAGATCTACAAAACGCACGAGATGGAGCGGATGACGGGAAGCCTCGAAGTCTCGCCGGTCTGGGGTCTGGGCATCCTCGCAAGCCTGCTGGCGCTCATCGGGATGGTCCCGTTCAGCCTCTTCATGAGCGAGTTCCAGCTCCTCAAGGCGGCCGTCGACGGCGGCCGGTTCGCGGTGCTGGTCATCTTCCTGTTCGGAACGGGCACCGTCTTCGTCGGCGTGCTCGGAAACGCCCTGCGCCTGGGCTGGGGAAAGCCCGGCGCGGTCGAGGCGGAGATCTCGACGAACTGGCTCGATGTCCTCCTGGTGGCGGCGCCTCTCGTGATTCTCCTGATACTGGGCGTCTGGATGCCCGGCACGTTCCGCACCGTGCTCGACCAGGCAGCGGCCGTCGTCGAAAACGTCCACCGTATCGTGCCCGTGAACCTGAGAGGTGCCCCATGACCGCTTGTCTCATCGGAAACGGCCAAACGGTTCCGTTGCCTGCAATTCAACGTCTGGAATTCGCCGAATTCCGCGCATGGATCCTGGATCTTGTCCAGGCCGGACACCGGATCGCCTCCCTGTTCGGTGTGGGTGGCGATCCTCTCCTGCTCGTTGCGGTCATGGCTGATGACGCGTCGGCAAAGCTCTCGGTCTCCTCCACAACCGTCGGACGGCGCTACGCGGCGCTCACCCCGGACTGCCCACAGGCTCACATGTTCGAGCGGGAAATCGCCGAGCAGTGGGGCGTCATCCCCGACGGGCATCCCTGGCTCCGGCCAGCCCGGTTCCAGCCACCCTGCCGCCCCCCGGAACCGCGAAGTGACGGCTCTAATCCGGAATCGGGAACCGTGTCCTCAAACCTCCAGGCGGGGATTCCGGGAGTTGCGGATTTCTTCGGCGTCAAGGGCGAGGAAATTCACGAAGTGGCTGTCGGCCCCGTGCACGCAGGCGTCATCGAGCCTGGCCATTTCCGGTTCCAGTGCCACGGGGAAAAGGTGTTCCATCTCGAGATCTCGCTCGGATATCAGCATCGCGGCATCGAGCGGGCACTGGCCGGAGGTCCCCACAAACGCACTCTGGCGCAGATCGAGACCGTCGCCGGTGATACGACGGTCGGCCACGCCATCGCATACTGCCAGAACATCGAAGGCCTGATGGGATGGGAGATCCCGGCGCGGGCCAGGGCGTTGCGCGCTGTCGGGCTCGAACTCGAGCGGCTGGCGAACCATACCGGCGATCTCGGGGCCCTGGCCGGCGACGTCGGGTTCCTGCCCACGTCGTCCTTCTGCGGCCGGATTCGCGGAGACTTCCTGAACATGACCGCCCTGCTCTGCGGAAGCCGCCTCGGGCGCGGTTTCATCCGTCCCGGGGGGGTGGGATTCGACCTCGACACGCCTGAGCGGCTCGAAAGACTTGCCGGCGCTTTGGAACGGGCCAGGGTTGATACACGAACAGCTATACAATTGCTTTGGGATACCCCGGCCGTCCTGTCCCGGTTCGAGGGAACCGGCACGGTTTCACGCGATGCCTGCCGTGCGCTCGGCATGGTCGGCCCGGCGGCGCGCGCCTGCGGCTTCGAACGGGACGTGCGCCTCGACTTCCCGGTCGGCCAGTATGCCCTGTCGAGGATTCCCGCGATTCACGATCCCGGCCTCAGGCGCGGGGATGTGGAGTCGCGGGCATATGTGCGGTTCGCCGAGATCGAGAACTCGCTACAGTATCTCGGGGAGCTGCTTCAGAACCTTCCGCCGGGAGACTTTCTGGCCCCGGCGGCGCGCATTCCGAACGCGGCTCTGCCCGCCGATTCCCTGGCCGTGTCGCTGGTCGAAGGATGGCGGGGAGAAATCTGTCACGTTGCGCTCACCGATGCCGGTGGACGGCTCGCCCGGTACAAGATCGTCGATCCTTCCTTCCACAACTGGATCGGCCTGGGAATGGCGCTTCGCAACCAGGCGATCTCGGATTTCCCCCTGTGCAACAAAAGTTTCAACCTTTCATACTGCGGGTTCGACCTGTGACGAGGCGCTGATATGCTGAGTATCCTGAAAGCACGATGGCAGCAGGGGCACCGGACGATCGGCTATCCCGATGCCGATCCGGTCGTGCCCGACCGCCTGCGCGGCCTTCCCGTGATCGATACGGAGAAATGCCCCGCCGGCTGCCGGGCCTGCATCGATGCCTGCCCTACGGAAGCCCTGAGACGCGATGCCCAACTCCAGGTCGACCTGGGGCGATGTCTGTTCTGCACGCGATGCGGGGAAGCCTGCCCCGCTGGTGCCATCCGGTTCACGAACGATCACCGTCTCGCGGTGCGAAAACGGGAGGATCTGGTGATCGGGCGCGAGGGCATCAGGTTGGCGGCCGAGCTCGACCGCGAGATGATGCGGGTGTTCGGCCGTTCGCTCCAGTTCCGACAGGTCAGCGCGGGCGGATGCAACGGCTGCGAGGTCGATGTCAACGTCCTCACCACGGTCGTGTTCGATCTCAGCCGGTTCGGCATCAAGATCGTGGCGTCTCCCCGCCATGCGGACGGCCTGATCGTCACCGGGCCGGTGACCGAAAACATGCGGCTGGCGACCCTCAAGACGTTCGCTGGCGTGCCGGCCCCGAAGCTGGTCGTCGCCGTCGGCGCCTGCGCGATCAGCGGCGGCCCGTTCCGCGGCCACCCGGAACAGCACGACGGCGTGTTGGGCCTCCTGCCCGTCGACCTCTTCGTGCCCGGCTGTCCTCCGCATCCCCTGACGATCCTCGACGGCCTGCTCCGACTGCTCGGCCGCATGAAAACGTGATGCCGGACATGGTGTGGTGAGCGGAAAAACGCCGTGGAGCACGCCGGCCCTGAAAAGACAAACAAATATAATATCTATAATATAAAGCCGCCGAACCCCGCGGGGCTCGGCGGCCGAACATTCAGGACGTTTCGATGCGTTTCGGTCAGGCCTTTCGGACGACGCACTCGACGGCGCGGTACTCGATACCGCTCAGCACCGGATGGCGCTTCGACGAAGAGTTGTTCATGGCCATCATCGAGTTGCCGTTGCGGGTGACGATGCCGATGTGCTTGTGGCGCCCGCCCGGAGGAACCTTCCAGACCACGACGTCGCCGGGCTGGTAGGGCGGGGGCTGGGCGATCCGCCAGTTATTGGGGGCCCTGAGGGAGGTGAGGGCGTTTTTGACGCCGTCGACGTTGAGGATCCGGCCGATTCCGACGCCTGCGTCCCGAAGGCACTGCGAGACGACGTCAGCACAGCCGAGATTGCCGTCCTCGGTGCCGGGGGAATACCGGAACGAACCGGCCGTCGTGTAACGGCTTGCGTAGCTTGCCGCGGTATCGCTCACCTTCTGGGCGAGGGAGCCGGGGGCGGAGGTGGAGCTGGGCGACGGTTCGACGGCCGCGGTCGTTCGCGTGGAGCCGCCACCGGTCGTGGTCTGGCCCGCGGGTTCACGTGCGGGGGCCCTGCTGGTCTGGCCGCCGATCGCGTCGAAGAACGACTTGAACAGATCCGCGAGCGTCGTGAAGAAATCGCTTATCGCCTGGAGGATCTTGTCGAAGCCTTCGTCGAATCCGGTCGCGGCGGACTGGTTGGATGGGGCCGCGGCGGCGGGCTGGGCGGCCGTTTCGTTTGCGGTGGTCGTCGTGACCGTCGAGGTCTGCTGCGTCGTCTGCTCGGTCCCCGTGTCGGGCACGAACCCGTCGGACTCGTCGAACGCACGTGCGCTGATGCCAGCGGAGAATACGAGGCAGAGAACGAGGAAGGCAAGACTGCGCGAGATTCCGTGCCGGCTTTTCATGATGTTCCCTCCGTTACGGCGTTATCGAAAACTGTTCCATTGTAGCAAACGAAGCGAACACACGGAATGTTACATGGAAAGAAAAAAGTCAGTGAAGCGTTGTGGCGGAGGCGTCCGCGGCGGCATCGGAAGGCTGGGGATCGACTTCCAGGACGGCAGGCGCGACTTCCTGCATCAGGCCGAGTTTCCGGAAGAGGGTGAAGCCGAGGCTGATTACGACCGAGACGACCGTGCCCAGCGCCATTCCCTTGAGTTCGATCGAGCCGAGCTTGACCGCGGCGCCGCTGACTCCTGTGATCAGAACGAGCGACGTCAGGATGAGGTTGCGCGACTGGGTGTAGTCGACGCGCTTCTCGATCAGCATGCGGATGCCGGCGGCCGCGATGACGCCGAACAGCAGGAGGCATACGCCGCCCATGACGGGGGTCGGGATGCTCCGGATCATCGCCGCGAGCTTGCCGCAGAACGAGATCAGCACCGCGATGACGGCCGCGCCGCCGATGACCCAGACGCTGTAGACGCGCGTGATCGCCATGACGCCGATGTTCTCGCCGTAAGTCGTGTTCGGCGTCGCGCCGGCCAGGCCGGACAGCACGTTCGAGATGCCGTCGCCGAGCAGGGAACGGTCGAGGCCGGGGTCTTTCACCAGATCGCGGCCGACGATATTCCCGGTGACGACCAGGTGGCCGATGTGCTCGGCCAGCACGACCAGAAAGGCCGGCGCCATCACCATGATCGCGGTCGTGTTGAACACCGGGGTGTACAGGTGCGGGGGTTCGAACCAGGGGGCCTGGGAAATCGCCTGCAGATCGACGATGCCCATCGCCAGGGACAGCGCGTAGCCCGCCACCGTGCCGATCAGGACGGGGATGACGGCGAGAAAGCCACGCAGGAGAACCGACGAGAGGACGATCACGGCCAACGTCGCGAGTGAGACGGTCATGGCCTGGCCGGCCGTGAACAGGCTTCCCTCGGCGATCGTGCCGCTCAGGCCGGCCATCTGGGCCGCGACCGGCGCCAGTTCGAGGCCGATGACCGCCACGATGGCGCCCATCGCCGCCGGGGGAAACACGACGTCGATCCAGCCGATGCCGGCAACGCGTATGATCTGGGAAATGACGATGAAAAATACACCAAATGCTATAAATCCGCCCTGCGCCGCCGCGTAACCGCCGAGTTGCGGGTCATCCATGATGGCGAAGGTCGGGGCGATGAACGCGAAGCTCGAGCCCAGGTAGGCGGGAATGCGGCCGCGAGAGACGATCAGGTAGACAAGGGTGCCGACGCCGTTCATCAGCAGGGACGTTGCCGGATTCACCTTGAACAGGAACGGAACCAGCACCGTGGCGCCGAACATGGCGAACAGGTGCTGGAGGCTGAGGGGAAGGGTCTGAAGAAGCGGCAACCGCTCCTCGACCTGGATGACGCGCTGACTCATGGGTGTCGAAGCCTCTCGGAAATGGAGTCTCGCGGCGGTTCCGTCCCGACGCGCGGTGTCACGAGAGTACTCTGT
>JAKJFL010000145.1:0-7385 GCA_022704935.1 Candidatus Rifleibacteriota bacterium | reverse complement strand
TTCCCACTCCGCCGTCGCGCCGCTCATGACCTGCTCGACTGAAGTGCGGAGCCGGCACAGCCCGCCTGGCGTGGCCACCCAGATCGTTCCCTGCGGTGAGACGGCCATCGAGAGGATCCAGTTGTGCGCGAGATTCGTGGCGAACATGTCGATCGTCGACCAGGCGGACGGGTTCGCCGCCGGCAACCGGGTATCCCAGACGCTCAGACCGTCGTCGTTGCCGCACAGGGCGTAGTGGCCGAGCTTGCCGAGTGAGCCGATCCAGAGGTCCGCCAGGCCTCCGTTCGAGATTGCTTTCGTGACCGTCTCGAACCGGCCGTTCGGAAGCAGGAATGAAATGCCGTTCTGGGTGCCGACCCACAGTATGGCGCCGTCCCAGTGGAGGGACCAGATCATGTCGTGTGCGAGTCCGTCGGCCGAGGTGTAGCGCTGGAACCGGCGACCGTCCAGGCTCCTGAACAGTCCGTCGAAACTGCCGATCCAGAGCGACGTGCCGTCGTGCGCTAGCGCCGTCGCCGGCTTCGCCGGGAAACTCCCTTCTTCCGGCGTCATCAGAACTCCCTGCCCCGCCGTGATACGGGCCAGACCGCCTTCCGTCGCTGCCCATACGAGGCCGTCCGGAGCGACGAGAATCGCGTTCACCGGCGGAAGCGGCGTCGCGACCTGCCACCAGGCCGGGATGGTCCGGCCGGCGGCGCCCGTTCCGGAAAGCTCCGGCGGCGTCACGACCGGAGGCTTCTCGTCGACCGTCACGACGGGAAGACGCTCCTCGGCGCGGGGAATGGGCGCATCGGCCGGAAGGGGCGGCGGCGTGACCGCTGTCGGCGGCGCGATCACGGCCTGCTGCGCCGGAAGAACCGAAGGAATGCGTTGCGCCAGGTCTGCCCGGGGCGGAGAAAATCGTAGACTATATATCAGTGTTAATACAAGAATGATTCCCGCCCATAGTGCTAGATTCGAGCCGTTCGGATCGCGGGCCAGCGGATGTCGTGAACTCATGATGCGCCTCCCGTCCTCACTGGCCCGTCACCGGCACGAAGCGGCCGCCCTGGATGCGGGCGAGCTCGACGGGCCGGGTCTCGTTGCCGCTCGCGTCGAACCCGCCTTTACCGGTCACGCCGTCGTACGAGGCGATCGCGGCGAGGGCGTCCCGGAGGGGGATCCCGCGCTCGGCCGAAGAGCGAAGGGCGGATGCCGCCAGGTGAATGGCATCGAACCCGTGCGCGGCGAACGAGTCGGGATCGCTTCCGAACGTTCCGCGGAATCGTTCCATGAAAGCCTTGGCCGTCTGACCGCCTTTCGCGGGATTGAACGGCATCGTGACGACGGCCCCTTCGGCGGCCGGGCCCGCGAGATCGAGAAACGCGGCCGGGGCCATGCCGTCGCCGCCCAGAACAGGCATGCGCATGCCGAGCTCGCGTGCCTGGCGCACGATCAGCCCCGATTCCTGCGCGAGGCCCCAGATCAGCAGACCGTCGGGATTCAGGGGCCTGATGCTCTCGAGATGTTTCGTGAAGTTGACGGTGCCGCCGTCGAACGCGACGTTTTCGACGATCGACTGGCCGAGTTCGGCCGCCCGGGCCGCATACACGCGCGCCCCCATCGAGCCGTACTTGTTCGAGTCGTGGAGAATCGCGACGCGGCGGAGCTGCAGGGTGCGAACGGCGAACGACGCCAGCTCCGACGCCTGGACCGTATCGTCCGTCAGGCACCTGAACGAGTATCGGAACCCCACCCGGGTGATGGAGGGGTTCGTGCTCACCGAGGTGAGCATCGGGATGCGCGCCTTCTCGCAGACGCGCTGGACGTTCATCGTCGCGTCGGAACTCACCGTTCCGATCACCAGTTTCACGTTTTCGCGGTAGATCAGGTTCCTGGCCGCTTCCGCCGCCGTGATCTTGTCGTTCGCGTCATCGGCGAAGACGAGTTCGAGGCGCTGACCGGCGATGCCCCCGCCCGCATTGACGGCGTCGGCCGCGAGTCGAATGCCGTTCCGCATCGAGATGCCATAGATCGAGGTCGGACCGGTGAAAGGCGCGATCACGCCGATCCTGATGGTGTTAACGCCGATTCCGAAGCCCGCCCAGATGATGGCGGCGAGCACCAGAAGGGCGACGAACTGCGGCAGGCCGAACGAACGGGTCATCGCTGGTTCCTCCCAGATATATTCTTTCGTATGATTCGTCGCGTCAGCCGCCGGCCGCCGTCTTGATGTAAGGAAGCATCAGAAGCAGGATTCCGGTGTAGAAAGCCATCGCGAAGAAGAAGAAGAGTGTGAAGAAGAAAAACGGCGTCTCGCGGATGATCTTCCGGAACAGCTCCCCTTCGACCTCCTCTTTTTCCCGAAACTTCCTGGAGAATCGGTCGAAAACGAACAGCGTGAGCGAGCCGATGCCGATGAAGCCGAACGCGAACCCGAAGCCGGCCGAGAAAATCCAGGTGTGTTGGTGGTGCGGCGCCGTCGAGAACAGCAGCCACGCGGCCAGCAGGCTCACGGCGAGAAGCGTGCAGAAAATCGTCGCAGCCCAGAACAGCCATGCCCAGAGAAAGTCCTTCATCTGTCGGCCTCAGGACCTGACCTTTTTCCACGTCCCGCGGAAGCGGTCGGCCGGGTATTTCTGGCGGTTCTTCGCCATCTTCCGGTGCAGGGCGTCCGCGAGGTCGATCTTAAGGACGTTCGCAAGGCTCAGCAGATACGCGAGCACGTCGGCCATCTCGTCGGCCACTTCCCCGCGCTTGGCCCGGGAAAGCTGGGCCGGGGTCGGGTGCTCCCACTGGAAGTGCTCCAGGAGCTCGGCCGCCTCGATCGCGACGGACGCGGCGACGTTCTTCGGGGTGTGATACGGGGCCCACTCCCGCTCGCTGATGAACCCGCGAACGAGGTCTTTCAGCGCTTCGAGGGTCGTGATACGATCGGAAAATACCGCGTCTTCCGCACTGGAAGCGCTTCGGGGCGATGTGGACCGTGAGGTCACGGCTTTTTTTGCCGTCTGCCTGCTCGGCCTGGCGGCGGAAGCCGGGGCGGATTTCTTTTTCGGAGCTGCGTGTGAGGTGGTGTTTTTCGGCATGGTTGTAAGGAGACGCTGCGGTCAGGGCCGCGGCATACGCTCGACCGATGCGGATTCCGCGAGCATCGCCGCGTTGAGCCGGAGGATCTGGTGCGCCAGGTCGAGGTTCACGCGATCGAGCGTGTCGGTGACCTGGTGATACGTCGGATTGTCATCATACTCGGATTCGATCGTCAGCACCGTCGGAACCTGCTTCTTCAGGAAGGGGACGTGGTCGGAACCCCAAGGATTCGTGCTGATCTGCGTCGACAGCGTGGTGTAGGCGGCCGCGAGTTCGGCCATCCGCTCGGCCATCTGCCGGTTGAACGCGGCCGTCTCGAGAACCGCCGAGAGCGGTGCTTTCGCGTCGAAGCCGATCATGTCCATGTTGATGACCGCCCGCAGACCCGCGATCTCGGCCGGCGAAAGCGCCGCAACGTAGGCTTTCGAGCCGAGGAGACCCTGTTCCTCGCCCATGACGACGACATATCTGACCGTCGCCCGGCCCTTGCGGCCCTGCATCAGCCGCGCCAGGGCAAGGACCCCGGCCGCGCCCGACCCGTTGTCGTCGGCGCCGGGAGCGAGGGTCGAGGCCTTCGGCGAGGTGCTGTCAAGGTGGCCGATGATGACGACTTCACCCGCGTTCGCCGGGTCGAACCCCGGCTGGATTGCTTCGATGTTTCCGCTGGGCGCGCCCGCGCTGCCGAACGCCTGCCGGCGGACCGTCAGGCCCATGTTCCGCAGCGCCGATTCGCAGAAATCTAGGGCCTTCGCGCCGCCAGCGGCGTAGGTGTAGCGGGTCTGAAGATCGGCGAGCGTCTTCAGGTCTGCGGCGAAGGCGTCCCGGTCGAGTCCGTTCACGAAGGCTGCTACGGGGTCTTCCGGTGCGGGCTTGGTTCTTCCCGGCCTGCTCGGCGGGGTCAGGACCTCCGTGTCTTCCGGGAGCGGGTCGAGCCTGGTGAATTCCGAGAGCCAGCGGGAAAGCCCCATGCGCGCCGTTTCGCCGGCCAGGATGACATGGTAGCCCTGCCTGCTCAAGACCGTCCGGACGCCGGGAAAAACGCGCCCGCGAAGCGCCGGGTCTTTCGTGGAAAGCAGCCAGGCTTCCTCGCCGGGCCGGAAGGGCATCGCCGAAGCTTCGGGGTGACGACGGACCAGGTTTTCCGCAAGGCGGCCTCTGCAGATGACGACGGTGTTTGCACCGATCGTCGTCCAGGCGATCTGGGAATCGTCGGTCTTCCTGATGACGGATTTCGCGGTTTCGGTGGGCAGCCCGATTGCCCAGCGGCTCTCGATCTCTGTGGCATCGACGGCGGCGCAGCCCAGAAACGCGGCAACCAGAGCCCCGCCCAGATACACGGTCTTGCGAGGATTCATGCTTCCCTCCCTCGAAGTTCGGTCGATTCGTATGTTCTCCATGATACCAGAAACCACCTTTCGAGTGTATGACGCGTGGTGCATTCCGGCAAAGCGACTTGAACCGGCCGTGAAAAAACGCTCCGGCCTGTGTGGCCGAAGCGGTGGAAACGAGAATGCCCTGCGGTGCGGTTATTTTTTGAGAATCTTGTCCATCAGTGTGTTTATGCGCTGCAGGAGGGTTTTCAAATGGTCGACGAGGCGCTGGACGAGGCCCATGAATTGCTGTTCAATCGTTTGTGGTGAACCGGGACGTACGGTTTCGTCTTTCTTCGACTCGTCCTTTTTGTCCTTGTCGGGAGTGTTGCCGGCCTTCGGGGAGGGCTGGACCGGAGGCGTGGTTCTCTGGTGTCGGAAGATTCGGTCGTAGGCGGGGAGAAATTTTTTTGCTTTCGTGCTGTAGGTTCGGACGACGGCGGCTTCGGGTGACAGCCGGATGGTCTGGACCCAGGCTTCTCTGTTCAGAATATTCGGTACATGAATGACGGTGACGCCGTCGACCTTGTTCGATGTGGAGCAGAAATCCTTTCCGCCCGGCCGAAAATGGAGGTGGCCGGCCACCCAGAGAAATACCTGCGGATGGTTCCTGAGAAGGCTCCGGATCTTGTCGGCGGGCTGGATGTTTCCATGAATCGGGCCAAGGTCAGTGTGCTTTTCGTAACTCCCGGTCAGAGGGGCGTGGCAGAAGATGACCGTCGGCAGCTTCGTGTTCTCCGCGAGCGTCTTTTTCAGAAACTCCATGCTCGTGTCAGACAACTGGGCAAGCGGCTTCCCTTCGAGGGCGTCGAGCGGGAGAAAGACCAGCAGATGTCCGCCCGCTTTCACGGAATAGCGGATCCCCTTCTGATTCAGTCGGTTGCGGAACCGCTCGAGCTTTTCCTTTCTGATCTTTTTCGTGGCGCGGCTTTTCTTCCCGTCCTTGTCGATTATATCGTTATATATATAATCATGATTTCCGGTGACTGCGAGCACGGGAACGTTGAATTCCCCGAGCTTTTTTCGGACCAGGTCAAACTCATCGGGGGTGGCCACTTTTGAATCAAGGTCGCCGGTGATGGCGACGGCGTTCATTCCCGCAAGGCTGTTGATGGCCTTGATCGCACTCTCGAGACCGTCGATATTGTCTTTCCGGACGTGCAGATCACTGAGGACCCCGATCGTGTAAGCGAAACTCTTCGCCTCCTCGGGGTTCGCGCCTGCCTTGGCCGCGTCGTCACGGACGTTCAGCGCGGCTCCCATGCCGGGAGCTTCGTTGACATTCGTCGTGACATCGTGTTCCTGCAGGATTTCAAGGGGATCCTGGGCAAGACCGCCGTTGGGAATCCCCAGACTGAGGACCAAAACGATGATTGCCGGCCAGCTCCGACTCGTTTTCATGGTTCCCTCCGCTTCTCTGGGTTTACGAGATATTACCTGATCTTACGGTATAAGTTACATCTTCACGCGAGAAACGTTCCGGCTGCGCATTCAGACTGTTTCACGGGATCCTGATCGCGAGAAAAAAAACTCCCGGGCGATGCCCGGGAGAAAAAGCGGTTTCGTTGATCAGGAGGAGAGTATGAGGAGGACGGGTTCAGGGTCTCATCTGCTGCTGACGGTCTCGACCTCGTGGCCGGCGGCCATCCAGCCCTGGATGCCTTCGGGATACTCGATGAGATTCTTGTATCCGAGAGATTTCAGGTGGTTGAACAACTTGCTGCTGGCGGGGCATTTGAGATTGGCACAGTATGTCACAATCAGCGCTTCTTTCTCGGGAAGCATTCTGAGAATCGCGCTGACCTTGCTTTCGGCGTTCAGCGACTTCGCTCCGGGGATTCTGCGCCCGTCGTCGAACTTTCCGCTGCGGGCATCGAGGATTTGCATCGGCACTCCGGAGGACAACAGCGCCTTCAGGCCTTCGGTGGTGATGATAGAGCCGCTGGTGGAGAGCGGTTTCATCTCTACGGGCTTGGAGGGTTCGACTGCACAGACGCCGCCGGGGCAGTCGGAACTTTTCTCGGGAGGGGAGGGATGGGCGACGCAACGCTCGCACGACGAACAATCGCCGCATGAGCCTGATCCTGCGTTCACGATGGGCACGACGAACAGGGCGACGGTAAAAATGATCATCGATATGACGAGTGATCTCATTTGGGTTCCTCCTTGCTGATTCCTGCATGACGTCGTTCCCGTTCGTGCTGAGCCCGCCGAAGCGTGAGAGACTCTTTCTCTTCGGCAAGCTCGCGTGAACGGTGTTTTGTCATTCTGCAGGAATCCATGCGTTTGTAATGGCTTCGTAAATGTTAGATGAGTAAACACAAGTTATACAACACACTAAAAGTTAGCTTAATCTAACCTAAGTCCAATATACGTGGAAAACTTTGGTTTGGCAAATAGTATTTTTTTCACAACCTGATTGAGGTATCGTATCGGTGATGCCGCCGGCGTCCGAATCTGGTCTGACGTGGAGAATTTTATGCCGAGTCTGCTCGTGTGTGGGTTGACGAACCTCGAGATGACCGTCCGGGTGGAGGGGTTCCCCATCGGGTATTTCCCGGTGCGATATGTCGGAAACGGCGTTCGCGCCACGTGCTCGGGCGTCGGTTTCAACGTCTCGAGGGCTCTGCACATACTCGGAAACGACGTCCGTTTCCTGTCGATTCTCGGCGACGACCCGGCCGGCCGCATCTGCCGGGAGGAGATCCGTGCCGCCGGTATCGACGATGCCGACATCACGTCATGTGAGGGCGGGACCGCGCATTCGGCGATTCTGGTTGATGCCGAGGGGAGAAGGCAGATCAATCTCGACCTCCGGAAGATGCAGGAGCAGGTCTTTCCGGTCGACCGGTTCGCCGCCGCGGCGCGGGAGGCCGAAATCGCGGTCCTGTGTAACATCAACTTCTCGCGGCCCTTGTTGTTCGAGGCGAAAAAACTCGGAAAGAT
>JAKJFL010000144.1:0-7392 GCA_022704935.1 Candidatus Rifleibacteriota bacterium | reverse complement strand
GCGCAGAAGATCGGCAGTGTAAGGGCATTCCAGCCGGCCGACTTGAGGTAATGGTGGTCGGCGACGATCGCGCCAAGATACTCGGGGAAGTTCCAGAGATTGCACAGGTGGCTTCCGATCGACTGGTGCTCGGTACCGAACACCAGGAGCTCGGCGATGAAGCTCGGCTTGCTTTCCTCGATGATCTTCTGCCGGACGTCCTGGTAACGTTCGGGAAAGGCGAACATCAGCGCCTGCCGGCCAATGTCGTGAAGCAGCCCGCCCAGGCGCACTTTTGCGCATTCGTCACTCGACGCGCCGCCGGCTTTCGCGATGAACTCGGCAAGGGTGGCGCATTTCCGGCCATGGTCCATGAGTTCCTTCTGGGCCGAGAACAGGCCTCCGACGCTCTTGTAGAAATTGAAAATGAACAACTGCCTGAGATTCGACATGCCCAGGATCGCCATCGCCTGGTGCAGGGTTTCGGATTTCGACCTTCGGGCGAATGTTGCGGAGTTGGCCCATCGAATGATCTGGCTGCAGAGCCCGGGATTGTCCTTGATCTTGCTTTCGAGCGACCCGAGAGAAGCTTCCGGCGAGCTGGTTTCGGCGATCAGCTTGTAAGCTTCCGTGTTGAGGACGGGAACATCGCAAAGTTTTCTCCGGAGCAGTTCGAGGGTCTCATCGCCCGCATACGAGAGCGCGGCGCTTTTCACGGAGGGAAACACCGCCAGCCCGGTACGTCTGCACAGGTCGATGACATCCTGCTGAGTCGCGATGACCTTGATGTTCGACCTGTCTTTCAGGACACCGAGGTGCTTGATCAGCTTTTGGGATACATTCGACAGGCTGAGCAGGTTTACCAACATCTGGGGAAGTTTTTTTGAAAACTGGGAAAGGCTTTGCTCAGGATCGGTATTCGGAATCGACGCATCATTCTCTATGATGACATGATTGAGCCCGCCATCCAGTGTTTCAACACGAACCTGCGGCATGGATATCCCTCATCAGACCTGTCGTTCTCTTCGTCAGGGAAACATAGCACACCCCGGCGCGGGTTGTCCAAAATATCCAAGACCAGGGAAACCCTTTACAACCGGCATTCCGGGCGAAGCATGATCTGCCCCAACGCCCGAAAAGGTAACCTGCGACACGAAGGGACGCTTCGCGAAACGCCAGGGGATCGCCCGTTATCGGTTCTGCGGGTCGACCCAGCGCAGCAGGCGCTCGAACTCAGCGGCAAAGGCAGGGTCGTTCGTGACGCGTTCCCTGATTTTTTCGCAGGAGTGCATGACCGTCGTGTGATCTCGCCCGCCGAAGTTCGCGCCGATCTGGTTCAGCGAGGAATCCGTCAGCATTTGGGAAATGCGCATCGCGACCTGGCGGGGCAGAACGAGGTTCGCGGAACGTCGCTTGCTTGTCATCTCGACTTCGGGGATATCGTAATACTCGGAGACACGCTTCATGATCCAGGAGATGGTGACTTTTCCCGGTGTCTGCTCGCGGAAGAATTCCTTCAGAACCTGGTCCACCAGGTCTTTGTCGATCGCTTTCTGAACGACGCTCGCATATGCCACGACACGGGTGAAAGCACCCTCAAGTGCTCTGATGTCCGTTACGACGCCTTCGGCCAGATACATGAGAATATCATCGGAAATTTTAATGACGGACCGAGCGGCGGCTTTTTTCAGAATGGCGACGCGCATTTCCAGGTCGGGGTTCTGGATGTCGCAGACGACGCCCATCTCGAATCTGGAGACGAGGCGTTCTTCGAGACGCTGGATTTTTTTCGGCGGCGTATCGGACGTCAGGATGATCTGTTTCTTGTTCTGGAAGAGTTCGTTGAATGTGTGGAAAAACTCCTCGATGACGGCGTCTTTCCCGACAAAAAACTGCACATCATCGATCAGGAGCAGATCCCGGCGGCGATACTTCGCCCGGAACTCGTTCATTTTCTTGTCTTTCACGGCATCGATGAATTCGTTCGTGAAAGTTTCGGAAGAAAGGTAAGCAACCCTCAGCTTCGGGTTCGTTTTCAGGACTTCCTGGCCGATGGCCTGCATCAGATGCGTTTTTCCAAGACCGACACCGCCGTAGATGAATACCGGGTTATAAGCGGTTCCGAGTGGTTTGCTCGCGACGGCCTGGCAAACCGCGTGCGCGAACTGATTGCTTTTGCCCACGATGAACGTGTCGAATGTGTATTTGCCGTTGAACTGGAGCATCGACTGGGCATGCGGCTTTTCCGCCGGAGCTTTCTCGGGGAGGGCGATCGTGACGGAAGGTCCGCCGATCGCGGGAAGGCAGGGTTGGATGGGAGCTGGGGCCTTCGCCGCTTTCGCGGCTGTTCTCGATCGTGTGACGAAAATGCACGACAGGGGAGGATTCGCTCCCTGGAGGATTTTCTGGATCATGCCGTGGTAGCGCCGTTCGACCCAATCTCGGCAAACTTCGTTCAGTGCTTCGAGAACAAGAGTCTCTCCCTCGATGCCGACCGGGTTGATCGAGTTGAGGAAGATGTTGAGGTTTGCTTCGTTGACCTGGGTTCGGATTTCACCGGTAATGCGCGACCACAACTGACTTACTGCTTCCATGCGACATCCTCTTGCTGTGTACACACCCAAATCTCACAAATGTACGAATTCATGCGGTCTGCAGAGGTTTTCGGGTGGGTGAAAGTGGTCGCTAGGATAGCAGAAGTCGAGGGTCGCCGCAAGCCCCTAAAACCAACAAACATCTGATAAGAAGCCGGTTTTTCCACGTGAATATCCTGTGGATAACCCCGGGATAACCTGAAACCCTCGACGATCTGTGGATCATGTGGAATATCCGACCAGGCCATCCACAGGGTTTTCCAGAGGTGAAACGCTGACGTGAACCGACATCCACAAGGTTTTCCCCAACTTCCACAAGCCTACTAATACGACTACGGACTTTTATAAACAATAACCGTACATCGTCAATCATCCGCAAATCGGGAAGGCTGTACATCGTCTGAACCCGCCCCGTTGTACGCTTTCGTCGAAAACAAAGCAAGTCTCTGGCAGCCAAACTTAGTGAATGTACACTTCTCGGGAGCGCAGGTTCTTTTCGACAAGCTTCAGCACGAACGAGAATGTCCTACATCCCCGACCTTCTCCATTGCGGAGAAAGGTCTCGTTTGTTATACTGCGGCGATTTCACAGGAGGGCTCACGAGTCATGGCGAAAACGAACAAACTCCAGACCAAGAAAGAATCTCCGACGAAGACTTCCGAAACGGGCCTGTTCGATGATGTTGCCGACATCATCCGGCTCATGGGCGAAACAGGCCTTGCCGAGCTCGATCTCGAAGCCTCCGGTGTGAAAATATCCCTCCGTCGGCAATCGGCCTGCACCAGGATCGATCAAATCCCGACTGGAAACGGCTTCCAGGCCGTGACTCCCATGTTTCCGATGCCTCAACCCACGCTATCGAATCCCGCACCGGCTTCCACTCCGGTTGCAAAACCCATCCCGTCGACACCACCGGTGGAAGCCGAGTGGCACAAGGTCGTATCGCCGATGGCCGGAACGTTTTACCGAGCTCCGGCGCCGACGGCACCCCAGTTCGTGAAAGTTGGCGATCTCGTGAAAGTCGGCCAGCCCGTCTGCATCGTCGAAGCAATGAAATTGATGAATGAGATCAAGGCGGACAAGTCCGGCAAGGTCGTGAATATTCTGATCGAGAACGGCAAGCCCGTCGAAAAGGGCACGCCTCTCTTCAACATCGACACGGGGGCCTGAACATGAACCATTTCGACATCATCATCATCGGTGCCGGCCCGGCCGGATACCCGCTCGCCGGGACCATGGCCCGCTCTGGTTCGAAAGTTGCCGTTATAGAACGTGATGCGGTCGGCGGGACATGCCTGAACTGGGGTTGTATCCCGACCAAGGCGCTTCTCGCATCATCAAAATTATACCATCAGCTATCTCATGCCCGGCAATGGGGATTGAAAGCCGAGAGCGTCGGCTTCGATTGGGTCGAGATCATGAGTCGCAAGGAAAACGTGATGAAAACGCTACGCCAGGGCATCGACAAGATGCTCCAGGCCGCCGGAGTCACGATCTTCAAAGGAAATGCGAGGCTGCTGCCCGGCCGACGCGTCCGTGTGGAATCGGTGGAAAACCCCATTGAAATCTCGGCCGACAAAATCTGTCTTGCGACCGGTTCGGTGCCTGCCGTCCCGGCGGGAATGCCAACGGACCGCAGCCTGTTCTGGACGAGTGACGAGGCGCTTTCGGCGAACTCCGTTCCGGAATCTCTCCTGATCGTTGGCGGCGGGGTAATCGGGCTCGAGTTCGGCCAGGTGTTTTCCACGTTCGGCTCGAAAGTCACGATCGTCGAGATGATGCCGCAGATCCTTCCCGGCCTCGACTCGGCAACGGCCAAGCGTCTCCTGCCGGTCTTCAAGAAAGCCGGCATCGAGATATTCACCGGTCAGAAAGTCGAAAACCTCGAAAGCGAGAACGGCATGGTGTCGGCCACGATTGCGGGCCAGAAGCGCACGTTCGCGAAAGCCATTTTCGCGATGGGCCGAAAGCCGAATCTTTCCGTCCTCGAGGGTGGAGAAGTTTCGCTTCGCATGGAAGGCCGGTTTATCGCTGTCAACGACACGTTCGAGACCAGCGAACCAGGGGTTTTTGCGGTTGGAGACACCATTCCAGGGCCGATGCTGGCTCACAAGGCAACCTACGATGCCCTCCTCCTCGCCGACGTCTGGCGCGGCCGGACCATCAGACGCGAGTATGGCGCGGTTCCTGCCTGTGTATATACGCATCCCGAGATCGCCTGGGTCGGCATGTCCGAAGACGAAGCCCGCGCGAAGGGCATGACGCCGATCGTCGGCAGAAGTCTCTTCTCGGCGAATGGAAAAGCCGTGGCGGCCGGCGACGCCGATGGACAGGTCAAAACATTGACGGACGAACATGGACATCTTCTCGGCGCCGTGATCTGGGGTCCCGAGGCCAGCAATCTGATCATCGAACCGACGATACTGAACGCCCTCAACATCGCGGCCCGGGATGCTCGGAACGTCATCCATCCGCATCCGACGTTGTCGGAGGCGTTTGCCGAGGCCATGGCGGCCGCTTCCGGCGAGGCCGTTCACGGCTGAGGGAAAACGAAACCGCATGTCGACGGTCGGATTTCTCAACCTTCCTCCGAGGCACGAGGAGCTGCGTTCGGCACTCGAGCGGCTGGGGCTCGAAGAACTCATCAGGCGTCCCGTTCTGGGGCGTGAAAACGCCGAGCCGCCGTGGGTGACGCTCGATCCGGCCGAGTTTTTTTCCGTCGTCGACACGGGCTTTCATTTCAGCGAGTCGAGATCGCCGAAAGAATGGACCCCCTGGGTTATCACTTCCGATGCGGCTCTCGCGAACTTGCGCCTCGAGAACGGTCTTGCCGACCATACCGGTGTGCGAGGCGCGATCGGCGGCACTTTCCCGTTCCTCGACATCTGCGGAAAAAGCGTCTTCCTTCCGACGCCGCGGAGGCTGCTCACCATCACCGACGGCGTTGCCGGCTTCATCCTGACGGAAATGGAGCAAAGCGGCAGGACCCTCGACGAGGCGATACGCGAGGCCCAGTGGCGAAACGTGGCCCCCGGAAACATGACGCGTCATCTGCATGCACTCGCCGCGCGTGAGCGGCTTGCCCTTCTGGCGTCGTCCGTGTTCGGCATCAACCTTTCGGCGGAACGCATTCTCGCGGAGGGATTCGGCCAACTCGATGCCCGAGACGTGGCCGTAGCCTGCCGTCTCGGCTACAACATCCGCCTGATCGGATCAGTCGAAGTGCATGAAGATGGATTCGAGGCCTGGGTCAGACCCTGCCTGCTTCCGTCGAGGTATATTCTCGCCCAGGTGCGCGGAGGATCGGAAGCGGCTTACATGCAATGCTCCGACGGCAGTTCCCAGGTCTTCATCGGCCCGGGAACCTCGTTCGACGTTTCCCTCCGTGGAATGCTTCGGGATCACCAGCTGCTCCAGGAAAAAGGTACGCCCGGCTCCGGGACATACGCCTCTTCCACGCTCATCCCGTCGCATCGTCAGATTTCCGGCTTTTACATCCGGCTGGTTCTCGTGAACCAGATGTCAACTCTTGCGCAGATCACAAACCTCTTTGCAGCGGCAGATGTCGAGGTTCGGTACATTGTACAGCCCGATGGGGACTGCGTTTCCCGTGAAACACCGTCCGGAAACAGCGAACTGGTGATCTTTACCGCCCCCGTCTGTGATGGAGTTCTGCATGGGGCGCTCGAGCAGGTCCGTGCCGATGTCAAGCTGGCCGCCATCAAAGCCTGCCTGAGATACGAAGGCTGAAGGCGCGAACGTCGACATGTTCCAACCCGGAGAAGTTCTGGTTCAGAAGTTCGGCGGTTCCTCGATGGCCGGTCCCGAGCGAATCAACCGGGTCGCGGAACGCATCGCCGAACAGGCTCGGGCCGGAAAGCGCGTCGCGGTAGTCGTTTCCGCCATGGGAGACACGACGGACGATCTCATCACACTCCTTCGCGGCATTTCCACCGACCCCGATCCCCGGGAACTCGATCAGTTGATGGCGACGGGCGAAATCGTGAGCTGTTCGATGGCCGCCTGCGCCCTTCAGAAATTCGGCGTCAGGGCGCGGTCATACAACGCGTTCAACCTTCGTATCCGCACCGACGGCCGGTTCGGATCGGCGGAAATACGCGCGTTCGAGCGACTTCCGGAGCTTGCCGCGTTTCTCGAGCCCGGATCGGTGGCGATCGTCGCCGGGTTTCAGGGAATCAGCGATACCGGAGACCTCGTCACCCTCGGCCGGGGTGGCTCGGATATCACGGCGGTCGCTCTTGCGCGGGATCTCGGACAGAAGGTGTGCGAGAAGTATACCGACGAAGACGGCATTTATACGGCTGATCCGAGAATCATTCCGACGGCCAGAAAGGTCTGGCACCTGGATTATGCCGAGATGGAGACACTGGCCCGCTACGGCAACGGAATTCTGCATCCGCGCTCGATCGCCTATGCCCGGGAGTCTTCGATCAGAATCCATGTCCGATCGAGCTTCTCCCGCGAGGAGGGAAGCGTTGTCGGTCCGGATGGCGATCCCGCGATTCCCGTCAAGAGCATGGCCGCCGACAAAAAACAATCGGTCATGCTGATCGACGGTGTTCGCGGTTCCGGCGACGTCGCGAGCATCGGAGCCGGTCCCGACGGGTTTTCCGCGACCGCCAGGGAGTGGCGGAGTTTCGACGGAATCCGCGGAAGCCTCAGGGTCGGTTTCCGAACCGCGGATTCGTTCGATGCCATTCCCTGGCTGTGGCAGGAGGCAGACAGGCGGTCGGCCGAGGAGGTCAGGTTCAGCGCCCGCGTCACATTTCTGACACTGGCGGGAACGGGACTGATCGGA
>JAKJFL010000143.1:0-7438 GCA_022704935.1 Candidatus Rifleibacteriota bacterium | reverse complement strand
CCGCCTGCTTACTGTTCCGGCGAACTCACCCGGCCCAGGAAGAGGACCGTCGTGGTCGGCTCGTGGACGATGAAGAACAGGAAGGGGTGGTCGGCCTTGAACTCGACGGGCATTCGGGCCACGCTCTTGGTCTGCATCACCACGGCTGTCGCCGCGGCCGCCTCGGTGCCTTCCTCGTCGACCTTCACGAACGCCTTGTGAAGAGCGGCGGAAATGAACAGTCCCGGCTCATTCTTCGCCTTCGCGGGGTCGAGCATTCCGTAAAAGTCCGCGTTCTTCTCGTCGAACGCGAGATTCACGCCCAGGCCCCGCAGAGCTTCGGCCAGCGAGCAGCCGCTTTCCATCTTGAATTTCGGAAGAGATACGTTCACTTTCGTCTCGTCGAGGCCGCTCAGCCATTCGGCGAAGGGTTTCTCCGCAAGCGTCGTCTCCAGTTTGGCGATGCCGTCACGCTCTCTGGGGAGAAACACATACATGGCCAACGTATCGCCCTTGTATGGAAGCCGAATCATCTGGAACACGTCACTGTCGGCAAACCGGAAATCGCCGGTCTGGCGCATCATCGGCACCTTCGTCTCCGTTTTCCCGTCGACGAAGAACGGGGCGTCGGTCGTAGCGTCCTTCGGGAACTCGGCTACCCAGGTTCCCTTGAAATAAACCGCATTCACCAGGACCATTCTCGTCAACTCGTTGAGGATCCCTTCCGGAATCAGATCTTTGATCAGGTTCTGCGTCTGGGCCTCGACCCACGCGTTGATCTCCAGCCGGATCTTCTGATAATCCACAGCGAAATCGACCGATTGGATTTCGCTGGCGAACGTCGTTTTGATGAGATCGAGGTATGACGTGGCGAAGGGATACGGTTTGTGTGCCCAGATGGCGTTCGCCACCGACAGCTTGTAATCGGCGGGCGCGGATGTGCCGCCGAACCCCGGGAAACTTTTCATGAAATCGCCGTACAGGCCGGCAAGCACTCCCTGGCCGTCGACCGGATACGCGAACGCCTTTGCCATCTCATCACGGGTCTCGCCGGCAGCACCGGCGAACGGCATGGCAAAGGCAATGTGGATACTGAATGGCGAGAAGAACAGGTTACCGGAAGCTCCGGCGGAAAGGCCTGACAGCAGCTTCAGACCCAGGGCGTTGACGCCGGCGGCCACCTGCTTCACGTCTGCCGGCGGCGGAGCGTCCGCGGCATCGACCGCCCCGCATCCCGACCATGCAAGGATCGCCACCAGCAACATTCCGAACCATCTCGAAGCTCGCGAACGACGACTGTTGATCATGTATTGCCTCCCGGAGAGTGATGATTGAATGCGAACCGGTCAGAGCGCGCGATCTGCACCGGAGTTCGCCGTACTCATGCAAGCATACGCCACCCGCCACCGTGACGCCACCTGAAGCGCAGAAGATCACGCACCGTGGCGCGGATTACCCGCCGGCATCCGGTTCGCGGCCGCCGCGACGGACGGCAGCACGGCCGAACTTCTGCCTGACCGCGTCGACCGCATGGTCGAGCGCTTCGAGCCGCGCGATCTCGTCGTCTCCGAACAGCGTCGGCTGACGCGGCTCGCGCGTGAGGTGGGCCATGCCCACTCCGATCAGCCGCACCGGCCTCGGCAGTTCCTCGGCGGCCAGAAGCGCCAGGGCGGTATCTGCAAGCAGTTTCGTGCTCTGCGAAGGTTCCGGCAGCGTGACCTGGCGCGTGATCTGCGTGAAATCTGAAAACTTGATCTTCAGTCTGACGGTCCGGCCGAAATACCCCTGCCGCCGCAGGTCCTCCGCAACGCTCTCGGCCTGCCTTCTGATCCAGAGCCCCAGCTCGTCGCGATCGTATGTGTCGGCCGTCAGCGTGTCCTCGGCACTGCTCGATTTCGGCTCACCGTCGGGAACGACCGGCGTCGCGTCGATGCCGTGCGCCATCTCCCAGAGGCCGATTCCGCCGCTACCAGCCCGTTTCTGCCACCAGTCCCGCGGATATCTCCGGACGTCGCCGACGGTCCTGATGCCGAGCCGCTTCAGCGCTTCTTCCGTGTGGCTGCCGACGCCGGGCAGCCTGCCGACAGGCAGGGGGGCCAGAATACCCATCACCTGGTCGGCCGTGATCACGACAAGGCCGTCCGGCTTTTTCATATCAGATGCTATTTTTGCCAGGAATCGCACCGGGGCGATACCGGCAGAGCAGGTGAGACCGCCGGTGATCTCGCGAATGCGGGTCTTGGCGTGCATCGCGAGTTGTTCCGGCGGGCCGAACAGCCGTTCGGTTCCGGTGATGTCGACGTATGCCTCATCGCACGACATCGGCTCGACGAGCGGCGACAGCGTCTCGAGGAACTCCATGATCATGCCCGATATCTGCTGGTAACGCCTCATGCGCACCGGCCGAACTGCCGCATGCGGGCAGAGCCTCAGCGCCTGGGTCATCGGCATCGCGGAATGGACGCCGAACTTCCGGGCTTCGTAGGATGCCGCCGAAACGACACTTCGGTGCGTGCCGCCCACAACGACCGGCTTGCCGCGCAGCTCCGGGCAGTCGAGTTGTTCGACCGACGCGTAGAATGCATCCATGTCGATATGCATGATCGTGCGCTTCGAGGTGTCAGTCATCGTGACATGATCCATGGCTGGAGAAACTGCCAGACACGACGTTTCGGAGCCGTTCCGATGCCGGTTCCAGTCAAGGTTCCAGGATCGATCGGAGTTTCTCGCCCAGGGAGCGGATCTCGAACGGTTTTTGGAGGAAGCCTGCCAGGCCGTCGGTCGCGAACTGCCTGGTGCTCTCGCCCTCGGTGTAACCGCTCATCAGGATGACCGGCAGCCGGGGAAACTGCTTTTTCACCTGGAGATGCACTTCGTATCCGTCGAGATGAGGCATCGTCAGATCGAGCATCACGGCTGTCAGTTCGGCACCACGCTGTCTGCAAAGCTCGACCGCCTCTCTGCCGTCTTTCGCGATGATGACCTTGAAGCCGTAATACGACAGCATCATCGAGGCCACCCTGCGGATCTCGGCCTCGTCGTCGGCCAGCAGGATCGTTCCCATGCTGCGCCACGCGGAAATATCGCATTTCGGTCGTGAAGGGGACGCGCCGAGGCCCACGGCGGGAAGGAAGACGCAGAACGTCGTCCCGTTACCCTGCTTACTGTAGACGCGTATGGCGCCGTGATGGCCACGAACGATGCCGAGGACTGCCGCCAGGCCGAGGCCACGCCCCGTGAACTTGGTCGTGAAGAACGGGTCGAACATGCGCTCCTGGATCGAGGAATCCATGCCGCAGCCGGTGTCTGATATCTCCAGGGCGACGTAGCAGCCTTCCTTGGCGTTTTTTTCGAGGGATATTCCGGCAAGAAACGCTTGGTCGCACTCCATTTTCTTCGTCTGGACGATGATCGTGCCGGATTTGTTCTCGAGCGACTCGGACGCGTTCGTCAGGAGGTTCAGCAAAACCTGCCGCACATGCGCCGGATCGGCTTCGATCTCGGGAAGACCGTCACCAAGTCTGTAATCGACCACGGCCTTTTTCGAAACGCTGACCTCGATGATCTTGGACATCTCCCGGATCAGGTCGTTCAGCTGCAGATTCTTCCGCTCGGTGTAGCTCTTGCCCGCGTAGGCCAGCATCTGCCGGCACAACTCGGCGGCACGTTTCGACGCCGTGACGATCGGCTCGAGATGGCCCTGTATCTCGTGGTCGGACGGCAGGGACATTCTGACCAGGTCGACATGTCCCAATATCGCCATCAATATATTATTGAAATCGTGCGCGATGCCGCCCGCGAGGACACCCAGGCTTTCGAGTTTCTGCACGTGCTTCATCTGGCTCTCTAGCTGCCGGCCTTCCTCCTCCGCCTTCCGGCGGGTATACACGGACCACATTTCGGACATCAGCAGCGTCAGCTGCCTCACGTCGGAATCGTCATATAGGGTTTCCTTGTTCGCCACGCCGGCCAGCAAAACGACATTCTCGCGATCGAGAATCGGCGTCAGGAGAAGGCGGTTGATCGGGACATGGCCATCCGGAATCGTGAGGTCTCCGACTCCGTCACCGGGAAGGCCATTCAGCAGAACGGGCTTGCGCCGACGGATCGCCTCGGCCCTGACGCCGGACATTTTCACGTTCAGCTGCGTCGGCAGAACCGGCATCCGGCAGTCGCGCAAGGCGGATTTCGAGAGACAGTACAGAGAGGCCGTGGTGCCGTCGGCGCTCAACAGCGCAAGAAATCCGTAGCTGCTGGACGTCAGTCGCACGGCTTCTTCGAGGGCGAACTCGGCAAGGGTGTCGAAGTTCGTGGCCGGCATCTGGTTCAGCTTCAGAACAGCTTCGAGACGGGCTTCCTCGAGCTGAAGGGCGGCTTCTTTGCCTCGCCGTTCCCGCAGGTCGTGAAAAACCCCGAACGACAGGCACCGGCCAGTTTCGTCGACGTACAGCATCGTTGAACCCTGGACCGGCACGGGCGTGCCGTCACGATGCCTCAGCGTCAGCTCATAGGTCTTTCCGGCTATTTCCTTGTTGTCGAGCTCGAACAGGCGCTTCCCTTCTTCTCGCGACGCGGAAACCAGGATGTCGAGATATGTTTTCGTCCGGAACTCGTCGAGAGACCAGCCCAGCAGGTTCTGCGCCTGGCTGTTCGCCTCCAGGATCCTGCCTGTTGCGACGTCGGCGAGGAACGCCGCATCGTGGACCGTCTCGAAAAACGTGCGGTATTTCGCCTCGCTGGCCTTGAGCGCCCGCTCACACTGACCCGTTTCGGGGGTATCAGTTCTCACGTTCCTGCTCACTTTTCGTCCCTTTTCAGGGGGGGGTGTACAGTTCAGTATATCATATTGGCAACTACAATGACATTTTTCTGCATTCGCGTCAGGCCGCCCGTGCGACCGGAATATCAGCGAGGCTGGTCGTATACTTCGGCGAACGAAACTGCGACCGGAGTTTCCAGGGCCTGAACGTTCCTTCGCCCAAAAAGCGCACGGTGCCTCGGCCGTATGCGGCGTTCACCGCATCGATCGCCGTCATGAGGGCGCGGCTCCGCTCGGGGGTGGGATCTATGGCAGAGAAGAACAGGGACGGCTGGCGAATCTCGCGACCGCGAATCTCGCCGAGGAAGACACCGGTCTTGTGATAGGCAAAGCCGGGCCTGAAGATGGCTCGCAGTGCCCCAACCGCCGCGGCCACGAGCCGGCGGGTGTCATCGGAAGCCTCGGGCAAGGCGATTGCATGCGACGCGTGGTACTGTTCTTCGTTCTCGTGAAACCGGTTCGTCGTCAGGAACACCGTCACCAGGCCGGCTGCCGATGCCTGGCGGCGCAGTTTTTCGGCCGCCCGCGTGGCATAGGCCACCACCGACTCTTCGAGGGAAGGGAAGTCGCGGACCGGCACCCCGAACGAGCGGGAGGAGATGATCTGCTGTTTCGGCGGCTCGACTTCTTCGAAGTCGATGCAGGAAACGCCGTTCAGTTCGGCGACCGTGCGCGCAAGCACGACGTTGAACCGCGACTTGATGAATATCTGGTCTGCGCGCCGGAGATCGAGCGCCGTGCGGATGCCGATCGCAAGGAGGCGGATCGCAAAGCGATACCCGACTCCCCAGACATCGTCGACCGGGATGCGCGCCAGCACCACATCGCGCTCGTCGTCGGACATCGCGCCAAGATCGCAGACACCACGCCACTCGGGAAACTTTTTCGCAGCCCGGTTGGCCAGCTTCGCCAGCGTCTTGGTCGGCCCAATGCCGACACACACCGGCAGCCCCACCTGGCGCCGTATCAGTGAGAGAATGCTATGCCCCACTCGCACCGCCTCACCGACCGGCTGGCCTCGGAAGTCGCCGAGATCGAGGAAACACTCGTCGATCGAGTAGACTTCCTGGCGAGGGCTGAACCCCGCCAGCAGGCGCATGAACCGGTTCGACATGTCGGCATACAGGGCATAGTTGCTCGAAAGCGCGATGATGCCATGCTCGCGCGCCAGGACGGCCTGCTGATGCCACGGTGCGCCCATCGGCACCCCGGCCGCCTTCGCCTCGGCCGACCGCGATACGACACAGCCATCGTTGTTCGACAGCACGACCACCGGCCTCCCTTCGAGATCGGGCCTGAACACCCGTTCGCAGGAAACGTAGAAGTTGTTCGCGTCGATCAGCGCGATGGATCGTCGTTCCATGGCCACACCCTGTGAATCGCCCATCGGACAACCCCCCAGACGACAAGCTCGGAATCGGGAGATATCATGATGTCGGCATACGCCGGATTCGCCGCCTTCAGAACGATGCCGCCAGACGTGCGGTACAGCTGTTTGACGGTGAACGCACCATCGACCACGGCGATGACCACGCTGCCGTCGACGGGAACCAGTGCCCGATCGACCACCAGGAGATCGCCGTCGAAGATGCCCAGGCCACGCATCGAATCGCCCTCGACCCGCAGAAAGAAAGTGGCCTCGCGATGCCGCACCAGGTGTTCGTCGAGGCTGATGCGCGCCTCGACGTAATCGTCGGCCGGCGATGGAAACCCCGCCGGCACCGGCCGGGCGAGCAATCCCCCGCCGGCCGCGAGTTCACGCGTACCCCAGGGGCATCCGGTCATCATCAAGTTTTCCCGCATATCCGTCACACCTTTTTTTTGATTGCCTGGGCGGGTTTGAAACCTGCCCAGGCAGGGCCCAGGAAGAGACACGCATCGTTATGCGCCCGGTGACGGGGTTACTTGCGGTATTTGCGGATGAGGCCGACGACGACGCCGAAGATTTCGAGGCGCCCTTTCGGCCGGATCGTCTCGTAGCGGATGTTGGCCGGCTTCAAGACATATATGCCGGCCTCGCTCTCGAGCGTTTTCAACGTGTATTCGCCGTCGACGACCGCCACGACGATGTCGCCGGGGGAGGCCCGGGCCTCGCACTCGACAACGGCCACATCGCCATCGCAGATGCCGACCTCGATCATCGAGTCGCCCCGAACCGGCACCAGAACGGTGCGCGAGGGAGTGGTGACCAGATACTGGTCGATCGCAAACGGCGCGGCCCCCGCCTCGGCAATCGGTACCGGCCGGCCGGCCGGTACCGCCGCATCGGCCACGGGCCGCTCGAAGAACCGCGCCGCCGGCACCCAGACATCGTCGGGCGTGCGCTCGAGATACCCCGCCAGCCTCAGTCGCTGAAGCACCTTGCTGACGGCTGAGCGGGAAGCCAACCCCAGCAGTTCGCTCAGTCTGTTATACGACGGCAGGCCTCGGAAACGGGCGTAATAGTCTTGAAGGCGCTTCAGATACGCCCCGTCATTGGCTATCGGCGTCATGTCGCATCACCTCGGTGAACATTTGTTCTCTAACCTGAATATAGTGTACATTCGTTCTCCAGTCAAGGTGTTTTTTTGACGTACGTGAATGTGGGGGCGCATCGCAATGATGCGCCCCCACATGGTGAAGCAGGAAACTTACCGGCGG
>JAKJFL010000142.1:0-7444 GCA_022704935.1 Candidatus Rifleibacteriota bacterium | reverse complement strand
CCGCCGACCAGCCATATGCCACGGCCAGTACCATCGCGACGAGCCGGAACAGTCCGCCCTTCACGCCCGTGATGAAGGCCACTCCCGCGAAACCATATCCCAGGAGGATTTTTTTGAACATCCGTTCCTCGAGGAGAATTTCGGGGGAGACGGAAAACGCGAGCGCCGCAAGCCGGGCCGTGAAAAAGAGGCCGAACAGAAAACCGGGAATGCTCAGCGACGGAGCGGGGCGATGTGCTGATTCTTCCGGGGGCTGGGCCTGCAGACCTTCATCGGAAGCGGCGAGCGGCGTTCCGGAAGCGCCAAGAGGAGCGCCACAGGCCCGGCAGAAGCTCGTTTCAGGCGGACAGCGATGACCGCAGGCCGGACACGGAACTTTCTGTTTCACGGCCGGCGACACGGACCGTTCGGGAATTGCCGTCAATGGCGGAGTCGCCGCTTGCGCCGGGGGCGGCGCGGGCGGCGCGGGCGGCAGGGGAGCGGACCGGCGCGACGGCGGAGCCGAGGATTTCGCAGGAAGCGGTGGTGCCGGCGGGGATGCCGGCTGTGATATCGGTGGCCGCGATTTGTGCAGCTCTTCAGGAACCCGAAACGCAACCGTCGCCATGGCATCGGCCGTAGATGCGATACCGCTGATGTCGACGAGGAGAACGATATCGGCAAACCGCAGCCGGTCGCCGTTCTCGAGACGCGTACGGGAAACAAGCGGGGTGTCGTTGCGGAACGAGCCGTTCGCGCTGCCGAGATCCGTCAGCCAGAAGCCGTCGGCATCCGACTCGATCTGCGCGTGCCGGCGGCTGACCCGGTTGCTGTCGAGGCGGATCTCTGTCTCATCGGAGCGGCCGATGACGGCAGGGAAGGACGGGATATCGACCGTCCGGCCGTCTTCAAGCCGGAGTGTCAGGACCGGACTGCGGCCCGGTGCGGAAGGGATCGTCTTCCGACCCTCCGGTGGGGCTGCCGGCAGCGGCGGCGCTGAAGGCACGGCAGGCGGTCTGGATCGCACCGGAGATGGTGCGGGTTTCGGCGCCGGCGGAGGAGGAGCTGGCGGACCACCTGTTTTTCCGGATTCAATGCCGGAAGCGGCAGCCCGGGCAACGGACCCGGCGGCTGCAGCGAAAACGGCGCCCGCCGCCGCAGCAGCGGCCCCCTTCGCGGCCTGACCGAGCATTCCGCCGAAATCGGGCATCGAAGACCCCGCGGCCGAACCGGCTCCGCCGCCCGGCGTCCCGTTCGGAAGCGATTCGATCGGCCGACGGGCGATCGAATCGAACTCCTCCTTCGCGCGACGGAGTTTGCCGGCCGTGTCGCGTTCGTCGTGCACGTCTCCGGCAGGGCCGATCAGCAGGTCGTGCAGGGTGCCGCCCGTCGGGGATTTCACCGTGACGTGAAGCCCTTTCTCGCTTCGGAATATTGTCCACGTTATACATGCGGGCCCATTCAACACCGCCGTCTGGAGAAGGCCGACGCCGAGCGTTGCGGAGAACTGGTATCCAGGCCGGAGCAGGCCGAGCCTGCCGTCCTCGAAGACACCATCCCAGCGGCCCACCGCCTGCTCCCCCGTGATTCCCGGGACACCGCCGGGGAGAAGCGCCGTGGCCGCGATGCCCTGGAACAGCGCGAGGGCCGCGTTGACGGTTCCGGCGGGGTCAGCCCCCGCGTCGACGCGCCGGGCAAGCTCTTCGAGCGCCGGCTCGAAGGGTGTCAGAACAAGTTCGGTCGTGCCGCTCATGCCGTCGTTCCCCCACCCGCCGGGGGCCCGATGACGAGCTGGGTCACGAGGCAGTCGTATCTCACCACGAGCATGACCATCAGGACGACGGCGGCGCAACACTGCGGCAGGTCGCTCATCACGGCCTTGATGATCGTGAAGGCGTTTTCGATATTGCCGGTCAACTTGCCGAGAAACGCGGCCGCGGCGCTCGCCGTGCCGCCCGTAACGACGATCCCGATCAGGATAATCGCGAGACCGCCGACCGTGACGAGGGTGTTCACGATATCCATGATCTCGTCGATCGTCGCCGTCGCCTTCTCGTAATCACCGTAATCCGCCGACAGATCGCCGACCTCCAGCGCGAACCGGTGGCGACGCGCCTCCCAGTCCTTCGGCGCGTCGAGATGCTTCGCCATCATGTGGACGAAGCCGACGACCTTCGTCGGTTCGCGGCCGAACAGGTTCAGCCGGAGCCGCGCCTCGTCCATCATGACTTCCTTGTTGTCATTCGCCTGGTCGGAGCCGATCACGGCATCGACGATCGAGCCGATCACCGTATCGATGATCTTTCCGATGCCCGAATCCGTGAAACTGCCGCTCCAGTCCTCGACTTCATCCGCAACCCGCTTCAGATCGGCCTCGAGGAACTTCGCTACCTTCGTGAGCACCTCGTCGCCGTATCCGGCGAGTTTTTCCATGACCGGAGCAAGCAGGGTTCGGCCCGTCTTGCAGAGCCACGCGAACGCGGAAGTCAGGGCGGTCCGGCAGAGGGTTCCCAGTTTCGAGAGCAGGGTTCCCACGATCTCCAGGACGGTCCCGAACACGCTTTTGAGGGATTCCCAGAACGAGGTTATCCAGCCGGGCGCAGCATCGGCCGCTTCCTGCGCGGCTTTTGCTGCCCATTCCTTCAGTTCTTCCCAGCGGGAAGCGGCTTCCGAAAGCTTCGACTGGAACCCGGAGATGCGCTCCTGCAGTTCGCCGGCAAGCCTCGTGACCGTGTCCATGAGGCTGTCGATGATGCCGCCGATGGTCGTGCGAATCCGGCGACCGAGGCCCCCCAGCCGGTCGAGGAGGGCGTAGAATTTTTCCTGCAGGGTTTTCAGATAGGGCATGAGCTGGTTTCTGACCGGGCCGACGAACTGGCTCGCCAGGTCGCCGAACCACGAGGCGCCCCGCACCAGCCATTTGCCGAACCTGGTGTTCGCGAGCCACTGGACGATTCGCTGGCCCTTTTCGAGCAGCCAGCCGCCGAGCTTCTTGAGATTGTCGCTCGCGCTGGCGGCGCTCAGACCGACGTTGATGAGGCTTTTGAGGAAGTTCTCGAACCGGTCGCGGGTGAGGCCTTCGTGGCAGCTGAACCGACGGAAGTAGATCGAGGAGCCTTCGAGGGCCGCCCCGACGAGGCCGACGCCGGCGAGCGCGGATTCGTATTTGTCTTCGGCCATTTTCGCGATCTGCTCGCAGAAGGTCTTGCGGTATCCGCGAACCTCCGCGAAAAACGCGCCGGAGAAGAGCTTCTCGTTGATCCGGTCACCCTCGAACCGGGATTCGAAATCGGCGACGGCCGCCTCGGCCTCGGCATGGAGTGCCGTCACCGGAACCTCGCCGGATTCGGGATCGGTCGGCAGTTTCACGGGACGGGCCTCGAGCTTCGCTTTCCGGAACGCCTCGTCGAGTTCGGGGAGAACCAGTTTGTAGATGCCCTGAGAGCCGCTTCGCACCGTTATGCCGGATCCACCGGCCTCGCCGAACGCGAAGGCGAGCGAGGCGTTGGCAACGGGGAAATGGACGGTCTTTTCCCCCTGTATCTCGCAGGGCAGGAGCACGACGCCTTCCACCGCCGGGCCTTTGAGAAGTTCCGGTGCGATTTCGAACGGCGTGGCGTCCTTGTCGTCGCGGATTCCTTTCTTCTTGACGGTGATGACTCCGGCGACCCTCGGGGCAAGGGGAACGACGACGGGTTCGTCGAGCACCCGCCGCGAATCACCCTCGCCGATCACGATCTGCATCTCGTCGAACAGGCGCATGCCCGGCTTGTAGGCGAGTTCGTCGGGCGGCGTATACGTGAACTCGACGAGGCCTTTCGCGTCGGTGCGACCCGCATCGAGGGTCAGCGAACCGACGGGCTTGCCCTTCGAGGCGCCGGCCCAGGCGAGGGCCACGGCCGTGTCAGCGACCGGCTCGCCACGCGACTCCTCGACGAGCTCGAGCGCGATCGTCACGGGGCCTCCGGCCAGGGCCGGCAGTTCGGGGGAAAACGTCACGACGGGCTTGACGGCCGGCGAATATATGCTGACAGGTATTTTGAGTTCGCCGTCGGGTCGTTTTTTCTGTCCCGACGTGCTCCAGGCGAATACGCGAAGGGTGCCGGCCACCGGTTCCTTCAGATCGCCGCGGGGTTTCGGGGTCTGCCAATGGCTGTCGGGCGGCAGCTTGTCCTTTTCGGCGTCGTTGCAGACGAGGAGGCCCTTTTCGAGATCGCACTGCCAGGTGAACGTGTAGGCATCGTCCGGCGCCCGGTAGACCTGGCCCGACTCGGGATCGGGCTGTTCGACCCAGACGGAAAGGGCGGCGACGGTCTTTGCATCGGCCGGGAGCCAAATCTGGCCGTCTTTCCAACACTCCTCGGGCCGGACGGTCCAGCCCATGGCGATGCCGGGCGCCTGCACCTGAACGGAACACGCCGCCTCAAGTTTCTGCTGATTTCCCTCGGCGTCCTTCGGTGTCCAGGCCTGGACGGTCACGGGAATCGGCCGGTCGAACTTGGCCTCACCCGGGGCGCGGGCGAACTCGTCGGTCACGGAGACATCGGCGACGACGACCTTGTCCTGCTGCGACATCGAGAAGGAAAGCCAGTTTTCGGGGGTTCCGGCAACGCCGAGGTTCGCGATCTCGCACGGCTCGTAGGTTTTCGTCGCCGGATCGAGGGCCTTGAGGCAGATATGGATGCGCGCGGGCGTCCAGCGCTTCGATGATGTATCATACGCTATATCGAACGTTTTTCCCGCATCGGGTGCCATCGCGTCGCGCTCCTGTTCAGTAGATTTCGAGGACGTAGGCCGCCGCCCCGCCCGGGGTGACCCTGACGGACGCCGTGCATGTCTGACCCCCGCCGCTGCCGACGACGGTGATCGTAGCCGGCGCGAGGGCCTGTCCCACGGGAAGCGGAGCGGCGGCGTTCTGGCCGACCATGCAGGTTGCCCGACAGCCACCGCCAGCGCTCGACAGCGTCAGCCACTGGGACCCGTCGGACGAGATCGAGATAGCCGCGTCGGAGGCGGGCACGGTCGGGCCGCCGTTTTCGCTTTTCCAGACCGCGGCAAGCAGTTCGCCCGGCTGTTCGGGCGTGACCGCCATGTCGTAGGTGTTGACCTGGAGGCAGTAGACGGTCGTCTTCGTGCCGCTGTCCACGATGGCGGCGCCAGCTCCGGCGCTGATCGCCGGGGGAATGCCGCGTTTCATCGTCTCCGTGGCGCCCTGGCTGTTGACCCAGGAAACGAGCTGCTTGTCGATCGAATCGTTTCGGTTCACCCCTTCAGACCAGCCGCCGTCGTGCGCCCAGGCGGCCTGGTCATGGCCCAGATACCAGGCGATCGCCGTCAGGCCCGCCCCGATGAAAATCGAGGCGCGGGGCGAGACGGGAACAGCTTTCCCCCCCTGCGTGACGATGGCGAACACCGAGCCGATGATGATCGCCCAGGCAAGGGTCGTTCCCCATTCCCAGGCTGCCTGCGAAAACAGGCCGGCGGCGAGGCCGAGGCAGCCGACCTGGATGACGGCGGGCCAGGCGATTTTGGCGAAGCCCCCGGCGGGAGCGACGTTCGGCGGCAGAAGCCGGACCGTCATTGAAGCGAGGCCCGCGACGGGCGAGGCCAGCAGAAGCGGGAACGCCGTTCCGAGCGTCGTCAGGCTCCAGAAACTGACGGCAAGTTGCGTCTGAGTAGTTATATAAGAACTGATATAATATCCGGCGAAGATACCGCAGCCGAGAGCGACGAAGTTCGGTTTTTGCGCATGTTTGAAATGCGGAAGCAGGGAACTCGGAACCGCGAGCGCCCGTTGTAGGCCCGCCGCGAAGCCTGAGGCGCGCAGCCTCGACCAGGCGAACCAGAGAAGCCCGCCGCCGACCGCCCATGTGTAGGTCGCCTGGTCCTGGTATCCGTCGCAAGCGATGAATTTTCCGGCCCAGGAGCTGTCCTGAAACCCTTCGTTCGTGACGGCCATCAGATAGGTGTGGGCAAACCATGCGAAGATCGCGGCTTTGATCGCCGTGAACAGCCGCATCGGCAACCCCAAGAGGGTCTGTTTCACGACGGCGGTCCAGGAGATGGTCAGATATCCCGGCAGGGCGGCAAGCGAAACGATCCCGGCCCCGCCGGCGGCAGCCGGAATGGCGGCAACACCGGCCGGAATACCGCCCGGGCCTGGTTCCTGCTGCCGGCCATCCGTGCGAGCTTCGCGTTTTCGTGCCCCGGGTGGGGTTCCCTGCTGCCAGGACCGGCCGTCCCAGCACAGCCAGCAGCCCGTTCCGGCTTCGATCTGCCACCATCGGCCCTCTCTGTCGTTCGTTCGAAGGGCGTTCACGGCCTCGACGAAGGCGGCATCGTCGATTTCCCGCCGGGCGTGCTGCCCGGCGAGCTGTTGATACTGTTTTTCGATATCCGAAAACGTGGACATCGGGCCTATGCCTCTCTCACTTCCTCTGGAATGGATCCGGTTCAAGCCTACATCTTTCAGCGTATAAAATCAATGATCTCACCCGCCTCCGGCAACCGGCACATCATTCTGCAAAAGATGACTGGTCGAGGCGAGACGGGTCAGGCCGGCGCTGGTGGCGAACCAGAGATTCCCGTCGGGGTCCTGGACCATGCTCATGACCTCGTTTCCGCCGAGGCCGTCGCGGTCGGTCAGGACCGTGAATGTCGCGCCGTCGTAGCGCGCAAGGCCGTCCATTTCCGAGCCGAACCAGAGAATGCCGCGCCGGTCCTCGAAGATCGAGCGGCACTTTTGGCCGGCGAGACCGTCCGCCTTTCCCCAGGTCGTGCATTGGGGTGTTTCCGATGCCCAGTGCTCGATGCGAGTGAGGCCGCCCCGGTCGAAAAAGCCGGTGCCGACCCAGATCCGTTGATCCCGGTCCTCGGCAATCGCGACCACGTTCGCGTGCGGAAGCCGATCGGGCGGGAGATACGCCGTTTTGTCGCCACCGGCGAACCGTACAAGACCTCCGGCGGGGGCGGCGTATGAGCCGAACCAGAGCCCGCCTTCCGAATCCTCGAACAGGGCCTTGATCCGGTCATGAGGAAGCCCGTCCCGTGTCGTCATCGTTCGCCAGGCGGTGCCGTCGAGCCAGGCGGCACCGTTCCAGGTGCCTGCGCAGAGCCTGCCATTTCTCGTGATCAGCAGGGCCATCACCTTGTCGGAAGACAACCCGAACGGATTCGCGAGCCAGGTTCCACCGATGCGGGCCGCCAGGCCAAGCTCGTGGCCTACCCACAACGTGCCGGACGCGTCGAGGGCGAGCGCTTCGATTCCGTTCACCGAAGGCGTTTCCGGGGGCAACGGCAGTTCGACGCCCCGCCGCCAGTCCACGAGGAGAAGACCATTCCGACCGCCGGCCCAGAGCCGCTCCCCTTCGATCTGCAATGCCCGGAACTGGTCATCGCGGGCCAGGGTGAGCCACCCCGGCGGCGATACCATCTGTGACGCCTGATCCCGCCAGGGGTGCAGTAG
>JAKJFL010000141.1:0-7478 GCA_022704935.1 Candidatus Rifleibacteriota bacterium | reverse complement strand
CATCCGGCTCGAGGACGTAGATGCCGGCGTTGATCACGAGCTTCTGGGCAGGTTTTTCCTCGATGCCGGCCAGGGCGCCGCCGCTCATGGTGAGCACTCCGTAGGGGATCTGAAAGTTGAATTCCCGCGTGCAGACCGTCAGGCGGCGGCCGGATGCCGCGTGATACTCCAGGAGGTTCCCCAGGTTCACCGAGGTCAGCAGATCGCCGTTCATCAGTAGGACGGGATGGGTGGGAATCTCGGGAAGGAGTCTCAGACCGCCGGCGGTTCCGAGTGATTCCCGTTCTTCGATGACGTGCAGATCGATGCCCTCCGTCGCTAGGGAGCGGAGATACGAGATGATCATCTCGGCCCGGTAGTGGACCGTGACGAAGATCGTATTGATGCCCGACCGCTGTATCTGCCGGATGATCGTTCCGAGGAGAGGCTGATCGCCGACGGGGAGCAGAGGCTTGGGGATGTTGTCCGTCAAGGCGCCAAGCCGTTTCCCGCGGCCCCCAGCCATGACGATTGCCCAGTTCGGCCGAGGACGTTTCGCGATCAGATCCTGCAGGCGTTTCAGGCCCATGACGCGGTTTTGCGCGTCGACGAGCGGCAGATGCTTGATCGACCGCTGCGACATGAGGAAGAGCAGTTCGTCGTCGGGCGTCGAAGCGGCCGCCGTGACGGGCTTCGGATTCATCAGAAGCCTGACGGGGGCGTCGAGCGGCGTGCCGCGCAGCAGACCGCGCCGGATGTCCCCGTCGGTGACCGTGCCTAGCAGGTGGCGGCCGTCGTCGACGATCAGGGCGATCTCGAGGGCTGAGTCGTCGATCGCGCGCAGGGTGTCGAGAAGCGAACTTCCGGCATTCAGCAGAACCCGCTCGAGCAGGGGGGGGAGCTGGGGGAGATCCATGGGATTAGAGTGACTGCGCTTTGAGCAGGCGAAGAATCTCGTCGGCGAACTCGGCGGCGGCTTCGGGGCCGCTGGCGGTGATGATGTTCCCGTCGACAATGCAGGTCCGGGGTTCGTAGACCGCTTCTCCCTTCTCGAGTTCGGCGATCGATGCCCGGTCCTTGAAGACGGTGGCTTTCCTGCCCTTCAGGATTCCCGCCCTGGCGAGCACCGCAGGAGAAATGCAGATGGCGGCCACGGGCTTGCCGGCGTTCGCCATTTCCCGGACAAGCGCGTGCAGGGCTGCGTGACCCCAAAGGTGGGCGTGTGCCCCGGAGCCCCCGACGACTACGAGCGCCGCGAGGTCGGCCGCCTTCAGATCGGAGATCGGGCACGTGGCGGTGGCGAATCCGCCGAGCATGCCGGAGGCCGTTCCGATGCGGGTGCTTGCGATAAGGGTCCGGTATCCGGCTTTTTCGAACGTCGCTTTCGGAACGAACAACTCTTCGTCACGGAACTTTTCCGGCGCAATGACGCAGGCGATCGCTGGTTTCGACATTGGAACCTCCTCGGTATGTTCGGGGTGGCGGATTCCGCCAAAGAACCTCGTGAGAACGGTGCGACGGTCAGGGGCGCGCGCGCCCGAGACCCGCGAAACACGGAGCTTGCGACACTATATATCTATCAATATATAGCAGGCGCATCGTCAGGCGGCCTTTTCTTTCAGGAAGGCAAGAAACGAATCGAGGATATTCAGCTTCGTCAGATACTCCCAGAGGTCGTGCTCGCCCGGCTCGTTCGCGACGATGGTGCGGGTCGCCTGGTCGTATTTCAGGAACGGCGACAGACTCATGGCGCACGCTGAATTCCCGCTGACCAGCGTAGGATCGTTCATGGGAAGATCGAAGTTGACGAGAAGCCGCGTATCGGCCGGAACGGGAGGGCTTTTCATGAAGTCGAGCACCCTGATGCCGGCCGGATCGCTGTATTTCACCACCATTCTGTTCGGAAGCAGGACTTCGAATGATTTCAGCAGTTCGATGGCGCCCTGAAACAGAGGGGTGAAAAGGGCGGCCGGGGCGGCTGACCCCGAACTCAAAGTAGGGATCGTCTTCTGGAAAAAGGCAAGCCGCTCGTAGAGAGGATATACCGGGGGATTTTTCGAACGGAGTACGATCATGAGGGGATACAGGTCTGTTTCGCCGGCGAGCGAATCGAACGCAGGCGCGAGCGATGTGATTAGGGCTGGCAGGTCCACGCGCGCCATTCCCTGCTGAAGCGCCTTGAAGGCGATCCTGTCGGATGTCGGGCCGCGTCGGCCGTAGCCGAAATATGCCGTCAGGAGGGGGCCGGCGATCATGGTCCGGATCCTTGCGTGGAGGTCTCTGATCCGGAGGAGGGTTTGCGGGATATCCGCGTTGGCGGGAAGATCAAGGAACGGTGTCTGGAGGAAGGCGGGAAACCGGATGAGCAGATCCTTCAGTGTCCTGACGGCATCGGCGCACGTTCCGGAGACCGGGCTCTGCGCGCCGGCCACGGGAGAACCCGGTTTTTCCCTGGCGGTGAACTTCTCGACCAGTTGGGCGGCCTCGAAATGACCTTTCTGGGCGAGAAGAACCAGGGTCCGCTTGCACAGGGCGGCCGTTTCGGCATCCTGGTGATCGGCATGCCTGGAAAGGAGTGAGATCAGGTCGGGATTCAAAAAGCTCGAAAGCAGCTTCCCGCCAAGTCTGCAGATCTCAGGATCTGCGTTGTTGAGCATAGCTTCGAGCGCCTCGAGCAGATTCGGGCGGCTGATGCGGCTGATCAGCTGATAGGCTCGCATTTTGAGCGCTGGGGACGGATCGAGGAGGGTCTTGAGGACTTCGGGATACAGCCGGCGGGTGATGACCTGAAGGATTCCTTCGATCGCGTCTTCGCGAATTTTTTCGTTTTCCGCGTTCGCCAGGTCGAGAAGGATGGGTAACCCCTCGGGGAGAGGGTTCTCACGAAGAATATGCGCGATGAGCTGGCGGGCTTCCGGAGATTCGTCTCTGGAACAGTGCCGGACGACGATTTTCGCAAGATCCGCGTCGTTGCGGGTTGCCGCCGCTCTGAGCCCCATCAGGCGTGCCTGCGGATCTGGATTCTGGAGAAGGGGGGCGAGACGCTCCGTCGGAACCTGGCCGGCGCACTCCCTGAAGGAGTTTAACTTTTCGAGGACCTTGAGAGCGAGGGTCTGCAGGGCGGGGTCCTCTTCCCGGCCGAGGTATTCCTCGAGGATGGGGCCGGCTTCGACTTTCGCCTCGTTGTAGATAAGCGCGAGCGCCCGCTTCCGAATGGCCTGATTCGGCTGTGCGAGCGCCTGGCGGATCTGTTCGAGGGTGACGGATGGTTGGTCTGTCATATTCCATTCAGTTTATACACGAGGGTGACCCGGTGTCAAAAGGAAACTGGCGCCGTCGTACTGTTTGACTCACATTGACCCATGTGCTAGGATTTGCCACAACCGGGGTATGCGAATCCCGTATTCAAGATGAAGAGGGCTTTCAATGCCGATCTACGAGTTTTACTGTTCCGATTGCAAAAAGGCCTTCGATGTTCTCTGCTCAATGAAAACTGATTTGAGCACCATCACCTGTGACGCCTGTCACGGGAAAAACGTCAGCAAGAAGGTATCGAACTTCGCAACGTCCGGCGGCACGAAAACGCTGGATCTCGGCGGAGGGGACGCCGGCGGCGGTCACAGCTGCGGAAGCTGTTCGTCGCATTCCTGCGGCAGCTGCGGTCACTGAGCGGCAGGATCCATAGCACGGTAACCAACCCGGCGTGAAACCGGGAATCAACAGTACAGGAAAGGGAGCAACAATGGCACCGATCAGAACCATCATCATGGGCGCGGCCGGACGTGATTTCCACAATTTCAACGTCGTATACCGCGACAATCCGGCGTATCAGGTTGTTGCGTTCACCGCCACCCAGATCCCGAACATCGAGGGGCGCGTGTATCCGGCGAAGCTGGCCGGCAAGATGTATCCGAAGGGCATTCCGATCCGCCCCGAAAAGGATCTCATCGACATGATCCGCAAGGAGAAGATCGACGAAGTCGTGTTCTCCTACAGTGACGTCAGCCATGAGTACATCATGCACCACGCCAGCCAGGTGACCGCCGCCGGCGCCAGCTTCAAGCTGCTCGGCTACAACCAGACCGCGATCGAGCTCTCCGTGCCGGTCGTCTCCGTCTGCGCCGTCCGCACCGGCTCCGGCAAGTCCCAGACGACCCGCCGCGTCGTCACCGCCCTCAAGAAGATGGGCCTCAAGGTCGTCTCTATCCGGCACCCGATGCCTTACGGCAACCTCGAGAAGCAGATCTGCCAGCGCTTCGCCGATTATAAAGACCTCGACAAGCACAACTGCACCATCGAGGAGCGCGAGGAATACGAGCCGCACATCGACATGGGCGCCGTCATTTATTCCGGCGTCGACTACGGCAAAATCGGTGCCGAAGCCGAAAAAGAAGCCGACGTCATCGTCTGGGACGGCGGAAACAACGATTTCCCATTCTACAAGGCCGATCTCAAGGTTGTCGTCGCCGATCCGCACCGCCCCGGCCACGAGCGCGGCTATTATCCCGGCGAAGCCAACTGCTACATCGCCGATGTCGTCGTCCTCAACAAGATCGACTCGTGCTATCCCGACGATCTCCAGGTAGTTCGCGAGAACATCATGATGATGAATCCCGAGGCGGTTCTCGTTCACGGTGCCAGCCCGATCTTCGTCGATCACGGCGAGAGAATCCGCGGTAAGCGCGTCCTCGTGATCGAAGACGGCCCGACCCTGACCCACGGCGAGATGCAGTTCGGCGCCGGATACGTCGCCGCCCAGCGCTACGGCGCCGGCGAGATCGTCGATCCGCGCGACAAGTTCGTCGGTGAGATGGCCAAGGCCCTTCGCAAGTATCCCGACATCGGCGCGATCATCCCGGCTCTCGGCTACAGCGGCAAGGAAGTCGCCGACCTCGAGAAGACCGTGAACTCGGTCGACTGCGACCTGGTCATCTCGGCCACCCCGATCGACCTGACCCGCGTCATCAAAATCAAGAAGCCGCACCTGCGCGTTCGCTACGAACTCCAGGAAATCGGCGAACCCAACATGGACCAGCTGATCCACCAGTTCGCGATCAAACACAAGCTTCTCAAAAGCTCCAAGAAATAATAAATAGCTAAATATATAACACCGGGAATTCCCACGCGGGAGTTCCTGGTGTTTTTTATCGCCGGGCAGACCAGAGGAATTCACGCCACCGGATTCGCCGGCTTCGACAGATAGACGGAGCGCGCGACATTTCCATGGAACACACGGGGAGGGGAAAGGAGGCGGGGCCCGCCAGGGGGATTAGGATGAGCGATCAGCGGATCGGCTTGCCGCAGGAGCCGCAGTAATACTCCCGCGGGGGATTCGGCTTGCCGCAGTGAGGGCAATTGGTCTGATCGCCGGATGGAATGCCGGCGGTTGGGAGGCCCACGCCAATCCCGGAAGATGTGTTCGGTGGCGGAAATTCTTCCGCGCGCGGACCGGGCGTCGATGGGCCGAGGCGTGTCAGGTCGGGATGATCCGGCCATTTCTCGAGGGCCTTCGCGATGATCCTCGCGGCCTCATCCTGCTTGCCGGCCTGCATGAGACACGAGGCGAGGCTCGCATGATACTGGACCTTGTCTGGCGCGAAGCTGACGGCCCGTTCGAACACTTTCAGGCTGACCACGGAGAAGTTCTGACGTTTTTCGTACATGTCGGCAAGGTAGAAAAGGGTTTCCCGGTCGTCCGGGGCGAGTTGGAACTGGCGCGTGAGAATCTCGATGGCCGTCTTGCTTTCATACCTTCCCGCCCGGTATTGGGCGGCGAGGAACGCCAGGACGTCCTTCCTGTTTTCATCGAGTTTATACAGGGCCATGATGCGCTCGAGTCCCTCGGCGCTCCGATCTCCGAGCTGAAAGGTTGCTTCGCCGAGAATGCGCTGGGCGTTCGGATTTTTCGGATCTTTCGCGACGACGATGGCGGCCTGGGTTGCGGCCTCGGCTTGCCTGCCCTGACGAAGATAGGCATCGGCGAGGGCGACGGTCAGCTGCTTTCGGTTTTTCGTATAGCCGGAATCGGCGAGGCGGTCCTCCAGGAGGGGAATGACGTCGGCGTATTTTCCCCGGGAAAGAGCCGCTTCGATCGCGGCATCGATGCGGGCTTCCCTGAGATTCCGGAAAAAGTTCACGATCGGTCTGTAAAGCCAGCACAGCAGGAAAAACAAGCTGAGATAGATTCCCGACTTGTACTTTTCATACCGGATTTTCCAGAGCATGCTCCCGATGTCGGGAGCATAGGCTGAATTGCGCTTCTGCAGAGTTTCGAGAGGCTCTCTGGCGTTTTGGAATTCGCCTTTCTGAAAGGCGAGCAGGCCGGAGTAGTAAGCGACGTGATCGCTTTCCGACGCGATCGACGACAGTTCCGCGAGATACGCGCCCGCGTCATCGAGCTTCTGGAGCGCCATGGAGGACTTCAGAAGATACGGCAGAAGATCCGGACGCGGGTTCCGGGGATCGTCGGCGAGCTCCTTGAACAGGGCAAAGGCTTCATCGGGCTTGTCGTCCTCGTCGAGTTTGCGCGCGGCTTCGGCGAAGCGGGTCTTGTAGGCTTCGAGCCTCCGCTTTTCTTCGGAAGCGGCCTTCTGAACACGCTCGATGGCCGCGGAGATGCCCGGATCGCCCTTGGACATGGCTAGAGCCTGCTGGTAACTCAGGGTGGCCGCCTCGAAAGCGCCCTTCTTTTCGCTTTCTTCCGCGGCCTTCAGCATGGCGGCAAGCTTCTGGTTCTGGTCGATCATGGCCTGTTTTCGGGCGATGGCCTGGGTGCGGGCTTTTTCCGCCGCCTCGTTTCGTCGGTCGATGAAGGCGGAGATCGAGGCGGCGCGGTCTTCGAGCTGCTTGTCGCCTTCGGCGAACTCGATAGCCCGGTAGAGCTGGGCGAGGGCGGTATCCCAGTCGCCTTTCTTCTCGGCGGCATCGGCGGAGCTGGTGAAGTCGAGAATGGTCTGCCGCTTCTGTGCCTGGTCGATCAGACCGGCGATCTCGCCGTTGGCGGGCTCGGCGCTCTGGGCCTTCTTCAGGAGTTCGATCGCCTGTTTGAATTTGCCGGCCTCGAGAGCCGCACGACCTTCGCCGATGAGGTCGGTGGCGACCTGGGTCGACTGCTGGGTGAGCGAAGACTTCAGCCTCAAGAGCTCGTCGTTGGTGACATGTATGCGGCCTGCCTGGGTGATGCAGTCGCGCGCCGAGCCGTGGTCGCGGAGAGCGATGAACGCCTTTGCCGCGAGGATGAAGGCTTTCTGGAGGTTCGTGTCGTCACCCGCATCGAGAGCGGCTTGATTGTGCTGCTTGAGATGTTTCACGGTGTCGGCGATGGCCTGCCAGCGCCGGTCGGCGGTCCAGAGTTCATACAGGGACACCCAGACGGGTGAATTCTGCGGATAGGCGATGCAGGCCTTTTCGAGGAATGCGAGCATCCGTTCGCGATTGCCCGCCTGCTTCTGGTCCTTGGCGAACTGGAGGTAGATCGAGCCGAGCGCCTTGCGGCAGTC
>JAKJFL010000140.1:0-7490 GCA_022704935.1 Candidatus Rifleibacteriota bacterium | reverse complement strand
GGTTGAGCATGTTCGCGGATGGCGCCGCCGGAGGCCGATATCTCTCGTGTGGGTGATTATTGCCCGTCTGGCGGGCCTGTTCGATGACGACCCCGTCGGCGTCGCAGAGAAGCAGGTTCGCGATCCGCCCGGTGAACTCGCCGATCAGCGAAAACCGCTTCGACGTATGAAAGAACGCGTCCCGGGTCACCAATCGCCAACGGACGATGCGGTCATTCGCGCATCCGGGCACCGTTTCATACAGTTCCAAGCCTTCGATACGGCCATCCTTGAGATGTTTGTTCATCACCCGCGTCAGAGGCGACTCGAGCGGCGACTCCTCCCAGGCAGGCGACAACCGGAACCCCTGCTGTTCCGAAGTCAGGTGAATCTGCAAACATTCCCATCCCGCCGGCGTCTTCAAAACCAGCCCGAACCCCGACGGCGCCAGATCAACAGCACGCGCAACGATCGGCGGCCTTCCCTTCCAGAGCGCCGCCGTCTCCCCCACATGCCGCCGCAACACCGCAAAATCCATTTACTCCCTCACCTCTGGAATCTGTGCACCACACCGAAAGGAACGAACCACAGAGTCACAGAGGCGCAGAGAAAAGAATTATATTTGATATAGCATATAAAAAAACTTCTTTGTCTCGGTGTCTGGTATGTGGGATTCGTTCTGAGAACCAATCCGCAGATGTCGCAGATAGCGCAGATGAAATCCTGAAAACTTTTTTTCATGAAGTATCCAGTGCAGAGCGAAAATCAGGTGTTTCCAGGCTTGCGTTCCTATCTGCGTTCATCTGCCCTCTATCTGCGGATACGCTCCTGAAACGGGCGAATTTTGTTCCGGAGTATCTCAGTGGTTCGTTTTTTTCGTGCCTTTGTGTCTTGTGGTGAAATTACGGTATCACGACCGGATCGAGGGCGGTGCCGTCGAAGGGCAGCAGGCGTCGCGGCCCCTTCCCGCCTTTCGTCGTCAGGGCAAGCCTGAGCCGCCCCTCGTCATCGCGGAAGCCATACAGATACTCGCCACCCACCTGGATCGCCGGCCCCCAGTAATCCTCATCCTTGATGGGAAGAACGCGCTTGTTCTTCGCATCGGCGGTCATGCTCATCGGCGTGCGGTCGAGGTGCCCCTGGATCGCCGAAAACGTGATGAGCGCTCCATCGGCCGCGCACCAGGGGACGGAGGCCTTGAACCCTCGCGGAACACCCTTCTCGTCGAAATACGACTCGCCACCCGCCAACCGAACCACGGTCTTGTCGGAAAGATTCATGCGGTACAATGTCGCGCTCGTGAGCCTGCCGCTTTCGGCATCGGCGTATTCCAGGGCGGCGAACACCAGGTTCGTCGCATCGAGCCATTGGGGTCGGTCGAGCACGAGAATTGGCCCGTCGTTTCCTTCGTGGCCAGGTTGAACGTCTTTCCCCTCGAGAACGATCTTCTGCGTCCGGGCGTTCACATCGACAATCGCAAGGCATGTATTCATCAGCGGCGCCTCGGGATCCGGCGCATAGCTGACAGCTATCTGCGCCCCGTCGGGCGAAAACGCAGGATGCGCATATGCTCCCATACCGATCGCGAAATTTTTCCAGGGCGCTTCCGGCAACTCGCTCTGCATGAGATACAGCGAAGACGCTCCGCCGGCATCCGAAACAAATGCAACCGTCTTTCCATTGGCGGAGACGGTCGGCTGCATCTCGGCACTGGATGCCGTCGTCAGGCGCGCAACCTTCATCGATTCGAGATCGATTCTATACAGATCGGGGTTCGCTCCGATCTCGCCGGTGAAATACACGGCCGGACCCGCCCAGGCGGCCCCGGCCATACAAAGACCAACCATCACTGCACATGCAAGTCGCTTCATCCGAGAGAATCCCTCCCAACGCGAAATGTTCCTCTTCACCATACGTCAACCGGTCTTGCCGCGCAAATGGCGTGGTTCAACAGGAACATGATGGAGATCATCTCGCAATGAATGTGATGTTGGATGTGCGCACGGCAGTGTGCGCATACTTGCGGCATGATCGGGAAGGGGATAGGATGTCGGGGCGAGGTATGTGAATACATGTCCATCAGGGGAAAACGCGTCCTTGTCACCGGTGCCGACGGCTTCATCGGCTCGCATCTTGCCGAAGAGCTGGTCAGGCAGGGCCACCGCGTACGCGCGTTCGTGCTCTACAATTCGTTCAACAGTTGGGGCTGGCTCGATCGCTCGCCCGATGATATCAAGCGTGAACTCGATGTGTTCTCCGGCGACATCCGCGATCCTCACGGCGTGCGACAGGCGATGCGAGACTGCGATATCGTGTTTCACCTCGCCGCCCTGATCACCATTCCATATTCGTATCATTCCCCCGACACATATATCGATACGAATGTGAAGGGTACCCTCAACATCGTTCAGGCCGCCCGCGAACTGGGCGTCTCGCGTGTCGTTCACACCTCGACGAGTGAGGTCTATGGAACGGCCCGGTTCGTCCCGATTACCGAAGATCATCCGCTCCAGCCCCAGTCGCCGTACTCCGCGTCGAAAATCGGCGCCGACCAGATCGCGATGTCGTTCCATCACGCGTTCGGAACGCCGGTCAGCATTATCCGCCCGTTCAACACCTACGGCCCCCGCCAGTCGGCCCGCGCCGTCATCCCGACCATCATCACGCAGATCGCGGCCGGGAAACGCCAGATCAGACTCGGCGCCGTTTCTCCGAGCCGCGATTTCAACTATATTTCCGATACCATCCGAGGTTTCATCGCCGTTGCGGAGTCGGCAAGAGCCGTCGGCCAGGTGATCAACATCGGGAGCAACTACGAGATATCCATCGGCGACACGGCCCTCCTCATCGCCGACGTCATGGGCACATCCATCGATATCGAAACCGACGAACAGCGCCTGCGCCCCAAAAACAGCGAGGTCGAACGCCTCTGGGCAGACAACGGAAAAGCCCGTGAACTGCTCGGGTGGAAACCCGCCTTCGCCGGCCGCGAGGGGCTCCGCCGCGGCATCGCTGAAACTGCCGCATGGCTCACGAAGCCGGAGAACCTTGTCCTGTATAAAACAGATGAATACAATATTTAATACTATTTCATGACGACGGCAGAAAAACGGAAAATTTGCGTCATCACAGGCTCACGCGCAGAGTATGGACTGCTGTCGCCCGTCATGCGGGCGATACGGGAACATCCCGCGTTCAAACTGCAAATCATCGCCACCGGCGCGCATCTCAGCCCAGATCACGGCAACACCGTTCGTGTCATCGAGGAAGACGGGTTCGTCATCGACGAGCGTGTTGATCTGAAACTGGCCGGTGACGCCGGATCCGAACGCGCCAGGGCGGCGGGCAGAGGCGTTTCCGGTTTCGCGGAAGCTTATTCCCGGCTGGACCCCGATATTCTCCTCATTCTCGGCGATCGATACGAAATACTCGCCGCTGCGACGGCAGCGCTGTTGATGCGAATCCCCATCGCCCACATCGCCGGCGGAGATATCACCGAAGGCGCGTTCGACGATGCGATTCGCCACAGCCTGACGAAACTTTCCCATCTCCATTTCGTGACGACGGAATCAGCCGCCGCGCGAGTCCGACAACTCGGTGAAGAGCCTGACCGCATAACCGTCTCCGGCAGCACAGGCATCGACGTCATCAGACAGATGCCCCTGCTGAAACGACGGGAGACCGAACACCGACTCGGTTTTTCCCTGCGCGAACGGAATCTCCTGATTACGTTCCATCCCGTGACGCTCGGCAATGTGCCTGACGAACGTCAAATGGACGAACTGCTTGCCGCTCTCGACATGATCGGCCCCGATATCGGTCTCATTTTCACGGCGCCAAATGCAGACCCCGGGGAAACCGCGATCCGAGTGAAGATCGATGGATACCTCGCCACGCACGCCAACGCCTGCTTGCGCGAATCGCTCGGCCAGCTTCTGTATCTGAGCACGATGAGCTGCTGCGATGCCGTCGTCGGCAACTCCTCGAGCGGCATCTACGAAGCTCCGTCCCTCAAGAAACCGACGGTGAACATCGGCGATCGCCAGGCCGGCCGCGAGCGCGCCTCATCCGTTATAGACTGCCCTCCCGATCGCACCGCAATTGCCCAGGCCATTCGAAAGGCCTTCCACCTCGACTGCACCGACGTGGCAAGCCCCTACGGCGACGGGCACGCAACGGAACGAATCATCGCCCGCCTCGCCTCCATACCAGATTTCAAACCACTCCTGCGCAAACATTTCATCGATTTTCCCAAAGCCCCTCAGGCATGATTCAATCGTCTCGTCATGTTGCGGGGGACAGGTTTCAAACCTGCCCGTCACGAACCCCGCGCGGTCGCATGATTGAAATTCAATACATGAATTGGAGAAGAACCAATGTCTGAACGGCATCAACAAACCCTGATCATCGCCGAAGCCGGGGTCAACCACAACGGTTCCCCCAATCTGGCGCTGCAACTGGTCGAAATCGCCGCGAAGGCAAAAGCCGACATCGTCAAATTCCAGACCTTCAAAGCCAACCGCGTCATCAGCCGCTATGCCCCGAAGGCCGAATACCAGACCCTCACGACAGATGCCCGCGAGTCCCAGCTCGACATGGTGCGTAAACTAGAACTCGACGAGGAAACCCATCAGAAGCTCTTCAAGCGCTGCACGGAGCTCGGCATCGAATTCCTTTCGACGCCGTTCGACGAGGAAAGCGTCGATCTGCTCGTAAAACTGGGCGTGAAGCGAATCAAGATCCCCTCGGGCGAAATCACGAATGGTCCGTTGCTGCTGAAAATCGCCCGCACCGGTCTTCCCGTGATTATCTCGACGGGCATGGCCACCCTTCCCGAGGTTGAGGAAGCTCTCGGCGTGCTGGCCTTCGGTTATTCGAACCGTCGGGAACCTCCGTCACGCGATCAGTTCCGCGATGCCCTCGCCACAGGGGCCGGGCAGGCACACCTCGCGGCGAAAGTGACGCTCATGCACTGCACCACGGAGTATCCGGCGCCGTTTGAAGACGTGAACCTCCGGGCCATGGATACGATGCGTGAGGCATACGGCTTGCCCGTCGGCCTGTCAGATCACACGACCGGAATCACGGCTTCGCTTGCTGCCGTTGCTCGCGGAGCGGCCGTCATCGAAAAGCACTTCACCACCGACAAATTTCTTCCGGGCCCCGATCACAAGGCATCTCTCGATCCGCAGGAACTCGCGGCTCTCGTGAGCGGCATCCGCCAGATCGAGGTCGCCCTGGGCACCGGAGCCAAACAACCCGCTCCATCGGAGCGCAAGAATATCGCTATCGCGAGAAAGAGTCTGGTCGCCGCCGTTCCCATCAAGGCCGGCGAACCATTCACCCCCGAAAATATCACCGCCAAGCGCCCCGGCACCGGCATCTCCCCGATGGACTACTGGGCCTCTCTCGGCCACCCCGCCCATCACGACTACGACACCGACGAACCGATAGGAGCCCCGTAACATGGTCTGGGATCCCGTCTGGGAAAAAATCTTCGCCTCCCGCTCCTGGGGCCGCTACCCAGGCGAAGAACTCGTCCGCTTCGTAGCCCGCAACTTTTACGACGCCCCCGACCGCGCCGCCGTGAAATTCCTCGAACTCGGCTGCGGCCCCGGCCCGAACCTCTGGTTCCTCGCTCGCGAAGGCTTCACCGCCTACGGCATCGACGGTTCACCCACAGCCCTTGGCCAGGCGCGCGCCCGCCTGAACCAGGAAATCCCCAACTGGCACGGCGCCCTCGTCCAGGGCGAACTCCTTCATCTGCCGTTCCCCGACAACTCCTTCGACGCCCTCATCGACAACGAAGCCGTCTCCTGCAACTCGTTCGAAGACGCCTGCCGCATCTACGCCGAAGCCCGCCGCGTCTTGAAGCCCGGCGGCAAACTATTCGTCCGCACCTTCGCCACCGGCTGCTGGGGCGAAGGCACAGGCACCCCCGCCGGCCACAACGCCTGGTTCGTCTCCGAAGGCCCCCTCGCCGGCGAAGGCCTCGCTCGCTTTACCCAGGAAGAAGAAATTCCAGTATTACTGAATAAATTCGACTTGCTGGAACACATAAAAATGGAAATCACGCGAAATAGTGATAATTTACCAGTCAAAGAGTGGGTTTTGATCGCAACGTCCATTTCAAGAAAAGCGTATTGAAAAATCTCACTTGGAGGCGTGGAGAATGAGAAAATCTACCATTGGAAACGCAGGTTTTCGCCGCTATGCGGCACATACATCCTGGCTGATCGTCGAAAATCTGCTGCGCATGACGGCGGGACTTTTTGTCGGAATATGGATTGCGCGTTACTAAAAAGTCCATAAGTATTGCCACTTGTTAGAATATAGTGCATACTATCTACAAGAATAAGATTGATGGCAGGAAAATGAGTCACGAGGCTCTTGAAGCGATCAGAAAGATCGCCGTTCAGCGCGTTCAAGAAGGCGAAAGTCCCGAGGTCGTTGTCAGGACGCTTGGCTTCGATCGACGAACGATTTATCGCTGGCTTGCAGCCTTTCATTCCGGTGGTGAAGAGGCGATGCGCGCCAAGCCGCTTCTGGGAAGGCCTCATATTCTTGAAGAGAAACACATGAAGTGGCTGTATCGGGTAGTCCAGAAAGACCCCAGACAACTGTGCTTCCCGTTTGGGCTTTGGACGAGGGAAATGCTCGCTCAGGCGCTGAAACGCAAATTTCCATTCATCGAAGTGAGTCATCAGACAATTGGTCGGACTCTCAAGATTCTCGGAATCACCTGCCAAAAGCCATTGCATCGGGCAATGCAACACAATGCCGAAGCCGTGAAAGTTTGGCTCGAGCAAGAGTTCCCTGCGATCAAAACCGCTGCCCAAGAGCAAGACGCGGATATCTTTTTTGGAGACGAAGCCGGGATCAGATCGGATTACCATCGAGGTACGATCTGGGGAATTCGCGGTAAAACGCCGGTCGTTCGAACAACCGGCGCGAGGTTTTCGGTGAATATGATCTCGGCGATATCGGCCAGGCGCCTGATGCGATTCATGGTGGTTGAAAACACTGTTACAGGTTCTGTGTTTCTTACGTTCTTGAAACGCTTGATGGCCGGAAGGACCCGGCGAACGTTCCTCATTCTTGATCGCCATCCAATCCACAAAAGTGCACAGGTGAAAAAGTTTGTCGAAGAAACCGATGGGGCGCTTCAGATCTTTTATTTGCCGCCCTACTCGCCTGAATTGAATCCCGATGAACTCCTCTGGAACTGCGTCAAACGAAACATTTCCCGAAGTTTTTCCAAGTCTCGTGCAGAAATGAAGGGGCGCACGACAGAAGCCCTTCGGCAGTTGCAGAGGGTTCCATCCAAGGTGAAACGTCTTTTTCATGAAGACCATGTGAAATACGCCGTTTTATGAGGTCATACATATGGACTCACTAGTAACATCATTCCGAATTCGCGTGAAAGCATGAAAGCGATATTTCTAACACGGCTTCCTTTTTCGCCCGGCGTTCGTCGAGTCTTGGAAAACATGTTGTGGTTGTTTTTTGAT
>JAKJFL010000139.1:0-7514 GCA_022704935.1 Candidatus Rifleibacteriota bacterium | reverse complement strand
CCGCCGTGATGGCCGCCAGGTCCTGTGTTTCGATCGCGGCGATCTGTTCGGTCGTCAGCGCCGCGAGCTGTTCAGATGTGAGGCTTTTCACCTGCATGTTCGTGAGGGCCTTGATATCGGCCGTGCCGAAGGCTGCGACCTGATCGCTGGTGAGAGAGCGCAGCTGCTGGGTCGTGAGCGCGGCGGTCTGTGCGGTCGTGAGGGCCTCGATCTGGTCGATTGCCATCGCGGACAGGTCGGCACCTTCGATCCCCGTTATGGCCGAGGGCAGAAGAGCGGCGATCTGATCGACGGAAAAAGCGGTCAGCTGGTCGCTGGTCATGGCTTTCAGATGGGCTGCATTAAGGGCGCGAACCTGCGTCGTGGTGAGAATACTGATGGATACCTGTGTCAGGCCTGGAATCTGGTCGGTCGTGAGGGCGGCGATATCCTGCGTTTCGAGCGCGGAAAGAAGTGGGGAGTCGAGAGCCGCGATCTGCTCGGTCGTAAGCCCTTTTATCTGCGTGCTGGAGAGAGCCTTGATGTCATCGGTGCCGAATGCCAGAATCTGATCGGTCGTGAGCGCCCGCAGCTGCTGTGTGCCGAGAAGTGCGGTCTGGGCGGTTGACAGGGCGGCTATCTGGGAGGACGAGAGTAGAACGAGATCGGCCGTCTCGATTCCCGAGACGGAAGAAGGGGCAAGAGCGGCAATCTGTGCTGTCGAGAAGGTGGTGATCTGGTCACCACTCATCGCCTTGAGCTGGAGAGACGAAAGAGCTCTGACCTGGGCTGTCGACAAGGCGGCGATGGCAGTCGTAGTGAGTCCCGGAATCTGGCCCGTGGAAAGAGCGGCGATGTCGAGTGTTTCCAGGGCCGCGATCTGCTCGGACGACAAGGCGGCGAGTTGATCGCTCGTCAACGCTTTCACCTGGGCTGCGGAGAGGGCTTTGATGTCGTCGGTGCCGAAGACACCGATCTGATCAATCGAGAGGGCTTGCAGCTGCTGGGTGGTCAGTGATGCGGTCTGGGCCGAAGACAAGCCCGCGATCTGGGCCGTGGAAAGTGCGGCGAGATCGGCGCCGTCGATCCCCTTGATCGAGAAGGGGGAAATAGCAGCAATCTGAGCTGAGGAAAGCGCCGCGATCTGGCTGCTGGTGAGGCTTTTCAGTTGAGCCGTCGACAGGGTCTGGATCGCGCCGGTGGTGAAGGCTGCGATCTGGTCCGATGTCAGGGCCTGCAGCTGGAGGGTGGTCAACGCCATCGACTGACCCGAGGTGAGGGCGGCGATCTGCCCGACCGTGAACGCTTCCAGATCTTCCGTCGCGAGTCCCTTGATCGATGCCGGGGAAAGCGCCGCGATCTGCGCGGTGGAGAACGCCGTCACCTGGTCGCTCGACAGGGCCTTGAGCTGGTCTGACGTCAGGGCGCGGGCCTGGGCAGTTGAAAACGTGTTTATCGCTTCGATGGATAGTCCGGCAATCTGGCCCGTCGTGAGCGCTGCGAGATCCTGTGTCTCGAGAGCCGCGATCTGCGCTGACGTCAGGACGGCGATCTGGCTGCTCGTGAGGCCTTTCACCTGCGCCGTGGTGAGCGCCTTCACGTCTTCGGTCCCGAAAGCCCTGATCTGCTCGGAGGTGAGCTCCTGCAACTGCTGTGTGGTCAGCGTCGAGGTCTGAACCGAGGTGAGGGCTGCAATCTGAGACGCTGAAAGCCCCGCAAGATCCGTCGGGTCGATTCCACGGACGGAAGCCGGATTCAGGGAAGCGATCTGGGCCGAAGACAGCGCCTCGATCTGATCATCGCTCATGGCCTTGAGCTGGGAGGAGGTGAAACCCTTCACCTGGTCCGTGGTCATGGCCGATATGCCTGCCGTGGTCAGCCCGGCGATCTGAGCCGTTGTCAGCATCGCAAGATCCATGGCTTCGATCGCCGCGATCTGCGTGGGCGACAGGGCCGCAAGCTGATCGGTCGTTAGTCCTTTCATCTGGGCCACGGTGAGCGCCTTGAGGTCATCGGTTCCAAATGCCTGAATCTGGGCGGTCGTGAGGGCTTTCAGCTGAAGGGTCGTCAACGCCGCCGTCTGGGCCGTCGTCAGGGCTGCGATACGGTCGTTCTCAAGCGTTGCCAGATCTTCACCGTCGATCCCGACGATCGAACCGGGAGAGATGGCCATTATCTGGGCCGTTGACAGCGCGCCGATCTGGTCGCTCGTCATGGCCTTGAGCTGGGAGGAGTTCAGAGATTTGAGTTGACTCGTGGAAAGCGCGCCGATGCCGGCGGGAGACAGGCCGACGATCTGCGCGGGGGTGAGGGCTGCTAGATCCTGCGTTTCCATCGCAAGGATCTGGTCGCTCGTGAGCACCGACAGCTGATCGGTCGTCAGGCCCTTCATCTGGAGCGGCGTCAGGGCCTTGATGTCTTCGGTGCCGAACGCCCCGATCTGGTCTGTCGTGAAAGACTGCAACTGTTGCGATGAAAGAATCGCGGTCTGAGCGGAGTTGAACGCGGCGACCTGATCGAACGTGAGCGTCGCGAGATCCTCACCCTTGATTCCCATGACGGAGAGCGGGGAAAGGGCTGCAATCTGCGCGGTCGACAGTGCCCTGATCTGGTCGCCGTTCATCGCCTTCAGTTGAGCGGATGTGAGGGCTCTGGCCTGTGCCGTCGAGAGAAGACCGATCGCTTCCGTGGTGAAGCCGCTCATCTGGCTGGTGGCGAACGCGGCGAGATCGGCTGCCTCGATGGAAGCGAGTTGGGCGGTCGACAGGGCCGCGATCTGGTCGGTCGTCAGGCCTTTCACCTGTGCCGTCGTGAATGCTTTGATCTCGTCCGTGCCGAACGTGAGAAGCTGGTCCGTCGTCAGAGCTCCGAGTTGCTGCGTCGACAGGGCGGCCGTCTGGTTCGAGGTCAGAGAGGCAATCTGATCGGTGGAGAGAACGGCGAGATCACCGGCATCGACGGCCTTGATCTGGGCCGCGGAGAGCTGCGTGATGTTCGAGGTTGTCAGCGCCTTGACCTGGTCGCTCGTCAGCGCCTTGACCTGCGAAGCCGTCAGGGCTTTGGCCTGATTCGCGAGGAGAAGCTGGATGTTGTAGGTCTGGATTGCCTGTACCTGACTGGTGCTGAGAATGACAAGATCTCGGGTTTCGATGGCGGGAACCTGGACGCTGGTCAGGGCGTTCACCTGAGCAGTCGACATGGCTTTGAAATCTTCCGTCGTTAAAGCCGCGATCTGAGCTGTCGTCAATACGGCAACCTGTGCCGGCGACATTCCAGTGATGATCGACATGGAAAGCCTCTTCTCTCGAAGTCCTGGGAAATTCTGCTCTTCGTAAAAAACAGTTCCCCATTACTCTATCGGCTTGGCGGATCGAAATACTTCTTTCGATTTTCGGGTAAATCGTCAGGCTATTACGAGCGTGGAGATGACTGCCTCGAAATTTAACGTGAAGTATTCCGTTTTAATCGAAAATTGAACGGATTAAGCCGCCATGCGAAGATGCAGAAAAACACGTCCCTGCGTCTTTCCCACGTGAGTCCAGCACCTCCCCTTCGACAGGGTCAGGGCGAACGGGTGGTTTTCATCCTCCCGGATTCAGATGTGGTTTCGGGATTTGCCGAAAAAGCTTCTCGCATGGGGAAGGAGGGTGTCGATCGGCCCCTGCCGGAATGGCGCAGGCGGCAGCGAGTCGAGAAAGTAGGCTCCGTAGCTTTTCGTGACGAGGCGGCGGTCGAGAATCCATATAGTTCCCCGGTCTTCGCGGTGGCGAATCAGTCTTCCGAAACCTTGCTTGAGCTTGATTGCGGCCATCGGTAGCTGGTATTCCGAAAACGCGTTTTTCCCCTGCGCCTTCAGCAGCTCCTGGCGGGCCTCGAGAATCGGGTCGTCGGGGATCGCGAACGGCAGTTTGGCGATTACGAGGTTCCGGAGCGCGTTTCCGGGCACGTCGATGCCTTCCCAGAAACTTTCGGTTGCGAACAGGACTGCGTTTCCGTCTTCGCGGAACCTGCGCAGCAACTCGTCTCGCGAGGCATCGCCCTGTTTCATGACAAGAAGGCCCTCGGTTTCGAGTTCGACCGAGAGAGCGTCGGAAAGATGCTTCAGGTGCCGATACGACGTGCACAGGACGAGTGCCCCGCCCTGCGACGTGCGGACGATCTCGCCCACGGGTCTGACGGTGCGTTCGATGAAATCCGGTGATGCGGGATCGGGCAGGTCGATCGGAATGAACAGTCGTGCCTGTTCCTTGTAATCGAACGGTGATGGGAAGCGGCCCTCGAGAGGTTCCGGGTCGAGTTCGTCGCTGTCGAGGCCCAGGCGCGACTTCATGAAATCGAATGATTTGCTGGCCGTCAGGGTGGCGGAGACGAGGACGGCGGTCGGAATGCAGGTGAAGCAGTTGTCGACCATTACATTCGAGACGGCAATCGGGAACGAGTTGATCGCCGGGTATTTTCCGCTCTGGCGGACGGCGACCGAGAAGAAATGGACGAATGATTCCCGTTTTTCGGCCTCGAGATCGAAGAGAAGTTCGAGCGAATTCTGAATTTTCTGGAACCGGCCGCCGAAGCTGTTCAGCTCGACGAGGGGCATCTCGAACTCGCGGTTCCCCTTTGCCGATTCTTCCGGCGCTTCCTCGCCCGACGCGGTGATTGCGTCGGCGAGGCGTTTGTGAAGCCTGCGCAGATGCCTGACCAGGTTCGAAAGCTCGTCGCGGAGGCTGAAGGCTTTGGCGGCGAGATCGGTGAACGGCGGACGGCCGACATGGTGCTTCGTCAGGCGGACCCGATGCTCGCCGAAATACGGCTGTTTGTCGCCGATGACGAAGGTCTGGACATCGTCGAACACGTCGCGGGCAAGGTCGCTGATCTCGTTGCGGAGCGGGATGATTTTTTCTTGTATATCAGATGCTACACTCTCTCGGAGTTTCGACGAGAACGTTCCGGCGCCAAGGAGAAGGCGGGTCAGGAGGACGGAGAGCACCCCGCCCTCGCGGCGGCCGCGTTTGTGGTAGAGACGTCCGAGGGTGCGCTGGATGCCGAAGCCGGTGACCTGGCTGCCGAAATGACGGGTGGCAATCTCTTCGAGGTTGTGAGCCTCGTCGAGGATGACGGCCTTGTAGGCCGGCAGAACGGCGACCTGCGAGTAGTCGCGGCTCTCGGCGCGGAGGGCGAGATCGGCGAACAGCAGGTTGTGGTTGACGATAAGCAGGTCGGCTTCCGATGCCTTGCGGCGCGACTCGAAAAAGAAGCATCGGTTGAACTCGCTGCACCGTATGTGCAGGCACGCGTCCTTGTCGGCGCAGACTTTTTCCCAGAGAGAATCTTTCGGTTCCCACGTCAGGTCGCCGAGGGAGCCGTCGCCCGTTTTCTGCGCCCAGAGCCTCAGCCTCAGATACTCGTCGAGTTCGTCGGCGTCGAGCAGGATTTCGCCCTCCATGGGGCTTTCCATTTCGGCCATGCGACGGCGGCACAGGTAGTTGGAGCGGCCCTTCATCAGGGCGAAGGTGAATGGGAAGGGCATATATTTCGACAGGAATGGAAGATCTTTCCCGCACAACTGGCTCTGCAGGTTGAGCGTGTTCGTCGAGACGGCGACCCGGCACTTGCGCAGGTGCGCGAAATACAGCGCCGGGATCAGGTAGGCGAGGCTCTTCCCTACCCCGGTCTCTCCTTCGAGAATCGCGTGGCATGGGGTGTTCAGGGCGTCGATCACCGATTCCATAAGGCCGATTTGGCCAGGACGCTCCTCGCGGCCCTCGAGCTTGTTGAAAATCGCCCCGTCGGGCTGCAGAAGCGAGACGATCCCGTCGCGATCGAGCGGTTCGTACCCTTCGGGCGCGGGCGGCTCGACGACGACGTAGGACGTCGTGCATTCGTTGTCGTGGATGGCAAATCCGATGCCGGACTGGCCGCAGAGATACGCGACCCCGAGGTCGGCGTCGGATGGCTGAAGCACGCCGTCCGGGTGGTTGTGAAGCAGAATGTCGCCCGGCCGCAGGCCTCTCAGGACAGCAGGCGCGGCGCTCGCGTTCCCGCGCGCGAGAACCCGGAGGTCGCCCCATTTTCCACCCTCGCCGAGCGTCGCGGCAGAAAGCACTTCGGAACCGCCGGCGGCTTCGATCTCGTCGACGAGCATCTCGCGGTCTTCCCTGGTGATGGGAAACGGCCGTCGTCGTTTCGATGCCGCACGGGGCCTGCTTTTCTGCGTATTTTCCGTCATAGAGCGGCCATTCTACGTTTGCGCCTCGACCCTGTCAATAAGAGCTGCCCTCTTGGCGATGAATTCTTCGACAAGAGATGAAACTTCCCCCAAAAAGTATCGTATACTGAATAGGATGACCATTTCGAGGAGACAAGAGATGAAAAACCGACGACGGCTTCCGGCAGTGTTTCTTCTGATCGTTTTCCTTGGCGGTCTCTGCGGCGTTTACGCGGCCGATTCCGGCATACGTTCCCCATTTTCGGGAAAAAAGATTCAGCAGGTGGAGGACGTTGAAGCCTCAAACACCTCCTCTTCCGGGCCGGCCCAAAACCAGTCGGTGACATCCGAAGGCATGGGTAGCGGTGGGGAAACGGAAACGCAGCTAAAAGAGCTCAAAGAACTCAAAGAGAAGACGGTTACGGTTCTCACGAACACCCTGCGGGCCATCATCGATCTCCTGAGACAGCTCATCGAGATGCTGAAAAAACTCCTGGTCGGGAAAACCGTGTCGCAGACACCCCAGCCCGCGAGCGATTCCACGGCGACGGCCGTATCTGCCGACGCGGCGCAACCTGCAACCGAGCCCCCTTCCGATCAGTCCGCCGGCTCGGAGCCTGTTTCAGAGCCTGAGCCTGTTGCCGAACCTGCCGCCACTCCTGAGCCGGCACCCGATCAGGCCCAGGAACAACCGGCTGTGACCGATTCCTCCGTTACACCCGAACCCTCTCCCGAACCGTCCGTTGAACCCCCTGCCGATGCGGTTGAACCTGCCCCGCTGCCCGAAACCCCGCGTGGGCCCACTCCCGCGGAGTGCGATCGAATGAGACTGCTGATCATGGATGGGAAGGTTGGAGACGCTGCCGCGATGTTCGACAAAGGATTCGATATCAACGCCCGGATCGGGGAAAAGGGAACCGCTCTCCATTACGCCGTTGAAGCGGGACAGAAGGGGATAGTCGAGCTCCTGCTGAAGCGTGGGGCGGATCTCGCCGTGCGTGACGACCGGAACGCAACCCCGTTGCACATCGCCGCCGCGACAAAGAATGTCGATCTCTGCCGACTTCTGCTCGAGGCCGGAGCCGACGTGAACATCGCCGGGTGCGAGGGAACAACCGGCTCGGATAGAACGCCTCTTCATATCGCCACGGAATGGGGTGCAGTCGATGTCATCAGGCTGCTCATCGCAAAGGGCGCCAATGTGAACGCTCTCGACAGCCGCAAACAGACTCCGCTCGCCTGGGCGATGTTTTCAGGGCAGACGGAAGCGGCGACCATTCTCAGAGAGCATGGCGGCGTCGTCGAGCCGTCGAAAATCACCCCCACCACTTCT
>JAKJFL010000138.1:0-7515 GCA_022704935.1 Candidatus Rifleibacteriota bacterium | reverse complement strand
GGCCGTACAGCCCTTCGCGGCGGATGTAGGAGAGAACGGATGCGGGTATCTCGGATGGGCCGGGTTCGATGCCCCTCCCGAGGAGGGCGCGGAGATCGCTTCCCGACAGGTTGGGAATCTTCACCCCCAGCCGGATCAGCTTCCGTTCGGTTTCGATGGCTTTGATCGCCGGGTCATTGTTTTGCGGCACGTCTTCCCGAGGGTACACGACCAGTGTCCGTCGCTCGCCCTTGCCCGGAAGCTGGCGGCGTGCGACAAGCTTTTTCAGGGCGTCTTCACCGACGATCTGGAACAGATCGTCGTTCTCAGATCCACGCTCCCTGATCGCCTCGCGCATCGCCTCGAAGAGGTTGTTCGGGTTCCGCGATGCAATCGCTTTCAGGTCGGCCTCACTCATGGTGTCGAGTCCGGCGATCTCGCCGGCCAGCAGCCGAATCATCGCAATTCTGTTCCCGAGCGGCGAGACCTCAGGTCGATCGACAGGTTCGGGCACGGGAAGCATGTAGATCTTCTCGAGCTGAAGCTGCGTCTTTGCCTCTTCGATCATGGCGATCATGCCCTGGTGGGGCGGATCGAAGGTGCCGAGAAAGACGCCGATTCTCGCGGCCTGCGCGGAAGGCAGGAACACGGCGAGAAGACAGACAGCCGCAAGAAGGGAACTCCGAATCGTCAGGGAGCGCCTTCTCATTTGAACACCGGCCTCACGGGGGGGCAGGAGGCATTCGAAGCGCTTCTCGTGAACACACCCTTGAAGTTCGAGGCGTTCACCTCGGGAAGCGGCTCGCCGAGCAGACCGCGCTTCATCAGCATTTTCGGAACCGAAATGGGCATCGTGGCCTTCATGTTGTAGACCATCGAGGGAACCCACCAGAGGTTGATCCGCTGCGACTCGGGGAGAACGCGGTTGAGCAGCACGATAAGATTGTTCGTGCAATTATTCGTGACGGTATTGTAATACTCCCCCTGCCGGTTCACGGTCGCCTGGAGAACGCTCTCGGCGACAAGGGCGCTCACCTGGCTCTGGGTGAGTTTCAGCGGGTACAGGAACAGCCGTTCTTTTTGCACGTCGCACGACTGGGTCGTGTAATCTTCCCATCCGGCGAGGATCCAGGACACCCCGAACGTGTTCTTCAGGCCCTCCGCGAGAGAGTAGTTCTGGTTCGTTCGCTGGTAGGCTTCGATGCTCAGGAACAAGCCGGCTGTTTCCTCTCCGTCTTCATTGACCACGCCGCCCTTCCTGAAGGAAAAGAAGAAAAGCGCGTGTGCGGCGATCCATTCGGGTGGGAAGGGCTTGAGAACGAAATACGCGCGTTCGGCCTTCGAGGTGTCGATCGTGGTTTTCAGATACCGGAAATTCTCGTTGTTTCGCTCTTTGCCGGGAATGTAGCCCCATCGGACATCCTGCACCGTATATACGGGAGTGTTTTGAGAGACCAGCCTGGCCGGCCGCTGATGTGCCTTGAACGGCGGCAGCACGACGGCATTCTTGTCGAGCGGGGCGAGATTGATGCTGGAGACCTTCAGATCCGTGATCTGGTCGGCCTGCCGGGCTGAGCCTTCGACGATGACGTTTTTGCCATCGAAAGGCCTGACTCTCGTGACATCGATACCGGTCAGGTTGAAGATGCGTCCGTCACCGGTGCGCAGGATGACATAAGCACCCTGGGTGTGATTGATGATCGAAGCAATGCCGGTAACACGATAATTGACCTGCGCAGAAACGGGCAGGGCCTGAACGAGACAGACCAGCAGCAGAATTATGAAGGGCAGATGCTTTTTCATGCGGATCGATTTTCCTTTCATTTCTCACTTATATTTGAAGCTATATTCTGGAACCGTTCCATGAGGCTCTGCGAGACGGCCTTGAAATTCAGATCGACCAGAGCAGCGATCGCCTCTTTGACGGTCGGAGGCGGGGCGTTCTGATACACCACGGTTCCGCCGCTCATCAGGACATCTGCAGTGATGAAGGGGGAATCTATCTTCTGAAGCACGCTTCGGGGCATGCGCGGAATTTTCGAAAGGGAACCGGAAATGGACTTTTTGATCTGGGTGGTCGGAATGTTGATGCCGGCCTCCCTGAGGGCTCTGTACACAAGCTCGGTGCAGTAGAGCGGAACGGGAGCGGCGCTCAGATCGAACACCAGTTCCCCGTTCTGAAGCCGGGAAACGGCGGTTTCTTTCTCGGTGGAAACGAACCCCATGTCATAGATCGTTTCCTTGATGACATGGTAGGTCAGATACCTGGCCAGGGTGCGCACGAGGGACTGGGTCGCAAGCCGGGGCCTGATGATCCGTATATGCTTCGTCGGATACCCGATGGCCGGGTCGACGAGATAATCCTTCAGGTTCATGGCAACGATCCTGCTGAGCGACGTATTGATCGTCAATTCGGGCGAGACGATGTAGATGCCCTGGGGGTCGACCGGATAGGGAAACCAGTCGTACATCTTCTTCAGCTTCCCGTCCACCACGCGCGGCGGCGCGCCTTTGTAGTAGGCGTGGAGTGTCCTGACGGATGATGGGCTGATTTCCTCGGCGAGACTCTTGAGCACGTGGCCCTTGATGATCATGCCGGCATGGACGAAATTGCTGTCGGGAACGAGAGAGCCGATCATTGCGTACCACTGCGGGAACGCCCGATTGTTTTCGATGATGATGTCGCCCGTTTCCACCATGTCCCAGACAGCTTTCGGATCTAGTTCGATCCTCGGCGGATTCGGGACCGATGAAGTATAGAACTCGACAACTTTATCCAGCGGAGAAGCGAACGCAACCCCTGCTCCAGAAATTAACCCAAACAAAAACGCGAGGAAGAGGACACGATGAATAACCGTTGTTCGATTCATGAGGGACCTCCCGTTTTGAGTGCTCTTTTGAAACCAGTATTACATACCAGGAACGTTTTCGCCACAACGAGGGCATGGAGCCAAAATGGCAGTCACCACAGGGCTCATTGTTTCCGATGGAGAGCCAGTGTTCATGGTTCGTCCTTCCAAATAATGTTGGTCGGTCGCCCGAACATGCAGGAAACGGAATAAATCATGGATATGTTACAGATTTTTTCCATTTTTCCCCGTGGAATGTCTGAGGATCGTCATCTTTGAAATCTCGCTGATCATCGTATTCTCTGCGATTCCCCTTCGTGCTCACATGCACAGGGAGACACTCTTGCGCAGATCCTGCAAGCAAACGCTCTTTTCAGGCTCATCCTGCGACCTCTTGACGGTTTGGGCAAAAATCGATTACTATACCGTCTGGACGGTATATTTTATTAACCGTCCGGCCGGTCGGCAATGGTGTCACCCCACCGCGACAGGAATGCATCAAGGAGGCTTACAGCATGAGTCCGAGAGTGAACTGCCGGGATCTGATCCTGGACGCCGCAGAAAAAATCGCCATCAATGATGGCATCGTCAACCTGACGCTCGACGGTGTCGCAAAGCTCTCCGGCGTCAGCAAAGGTGGGCTCCTGTATCACTTTCCCTCGAAGGAGAGCCTGATCGATGCCATGATGGAACGGCTGGATACCCGCATGACGAACGAGTTCAATGCCCTGCGGCTCAAGTATCCCGACACGCCCGACCGGGACGCCCGAATCTATGTCCAGCAGGCCCTGAACAATCCGAGGCCGGAGCGGCTCGTCGCATCCATTCTCGTCGTAGCCGCTTCATCGCCCGGAAAAGTGGAGTTCCTCAAGCGGATCACGGCAAGCCGGATGTCGAAAATCGCCCATGCCAGTGCCCAGGCAAAGATTGCCTGCCTCGCGGCCGATTCCCTCTGGCTCTTCGAGTTTCTCGGCCTCTCGACATACTCGAATGCTGAGCGCCAGGAACTGATCGACGAGATCATGCGCATGACCGGGGCAACCGACCCCGGCAAAAAGTCCACAAAAAAGAAATAGAACAGCAGCTCGATCAAGAAAGGAAACACGAAAGGCCGAATTGCCCGTCAACCCGGCGTGTGAACATCATGCAACACGCCTACTCCGGAACTCATGAGCCACATGAGTTCGATCTCCCCTCCGTCGGCCGGCCCGCGTACGGCCGGCCGACATCTTTCCTCCGACAATGGCAGCCGTCACAAAAGGAGTCACAGTCATGAAAAGAAGAAACAGCCTCGTCCTCCTGGTGATCACTCTGCTCATTCTCTGGCACTCACCTTCATCCTTCGCCTGGGCCGATGATTTCAGATTGGAACTGAAAATCTATAACGAGCAGGGAGAAGAGTTCGTCTTTCCATTCACCTTGTCTTCCCGGGAAGCCACGAAGTTCCAGAACGATCCGTATACCGAGATCAAACCATACCTCGAACGTGTTCGCAGAATTTGCGCGACCAAATGCGGATATACCGAGTCAGAATACGGGCCGAAATATTACCGGATGATCGCAATCGAAAGCTACTCGTTCACCCTGCTGGATGACCATGGTCGCATCATGCTGAGAACATGAGCGCCCGTTGTGAAAGATCCAACCATGCCTGACCGGACGGGTGAAAAAGAAGGTCTCGAGGAATTCATCGAACGCGCACTGGCAGCGTTTCCCAATGCGAGTGACGCCACGCGGCATTATCGTTTGCCGCAAGCTCCTCTTTTCCGTCGTATTGCCATGAGATGTTTCTGGACATCCCTTCTTCAGGAAGAAGGACGAAGTCCGCGATTCAAAATTCTCTATTGCGAGCGGAATCAGCTTTCCGACCTGATGGCGGAAGCACCGACGTTCGGAAAATACTACGAGTTTCAGAAACCTCTGGAAGGAAGTGCGACAGAAATTCTGAAAGCCGCTATAGCCGCCAGTTATCCCCAAAGTCTAATCTGCATGACGACGGACAAACGTGGGACCAAACTCCTGATTCACGGTTTTCTGAATGTCGGCTCATTACGGGAAAAGTTCTTTCTGAATGACGCCAGACAGGAAGCCCTTCTTCCTGGGTGCCTGATCATTGCATCCAATGCTCCGGGGCACCTGACCATTCATCTCGGGGATCGCGGCATCATCGGATTCGACCGGGGAGTAGGTTTTTCGGCGACGATGGATCTTTTAACGTCTCCGGCGCTCAAGGAGGAGTTTTCGGAAGTTCTCGCCGAAATCCGTTCTTCCCTACCCGACCGGCTTCAGGCCGATATATCCTCGCAAAACCACCGGGAGAGCATCGTCACCTTCTTCCTCAAGATCATTGATGAAATAATATTTAATATATTTCAAAAGAGACACGGCGGAATTTTTCTTCTGGTTCCCGAACGGTTGTATTCGCTCGCAAAGGGGGATCTGAAATTCCGCAACACCTTGAAGCCGGCAACGGTCTGGAATGCCTTTCTCGAACTCCCGACCCTTATACCCGGAATATTCATGCAGGGACTTCCGTTCAAAGATCGGTTGAAGCTGTTCCATTCCTCGCTGACCTCGGCTTCCGGTCAGGTTCTGGATGCTTCGAAGCTGCTGGAAACCGTTCGGCGGCTCCGCGAGTTCACCGATTTCGCGGCATCCTTGTCCCAGGTAGACGGAGCAGTGATCATGACGACGAAACTTGAGATCGCGGGTTATGGGGCGGAAATACGCGTGAACGGCAGAATACTTCCCCCGACCTTCCTTTACACGGATGGCGGGCCGGAGCGAATAGATCCGCTCATCTTCGGCACTCGCCATCGTTCCACCATCAGGTTCTGCCGGAAATTCCCGGGAGCCATCGGCTTCGTGTTCTCACAGGATGGAGGGATCAAAGCCATCAAAGGACATAAGGACCACGTCATGATTTTCCCGGAAATCAACCGAATGCGTTACGACTTTTTCACTGGGTGAGTACAACATGATTCGCCAGTTCGAAACGATGTTCAGCAAGCAGCACCGATTCGGAAAACGTTCAGGCGCTCCATGTGTCGCTCAACCTTGTTCACGTTTTCCGAAAAAAGATGTGGGTCTTGTAACCGGAGTAAAACGTTGATTTTCAGAAAAATGGCACATCGGTTGTTTCATTTTTGAGAATGAACATCGTCTCGGAAAGGAGCCCAATTTGAAGACAAGAGTCGGTCCGCTCTCCTCTATTCCTCTTCTGGAGGTGGTTCGGGGAGGATCGTCTGGATAGAGATCGCCGATGTGGAGACGAGGATGTTCGCCGCCTCGAAACGGCCGCCGGGCACGATCGGGTCACCGACGATCTCGGTCGATGTTGCGAGCATCGTGAACCGGAGTCTGGGAACCGCGGATACGGACTGGCCCGTGCCGCTCCTCGAGGTAACGGCCACGTGATACGTGCCGGGCAGAATCTTCGTGCCGGCCGTCCACGTTTCCTCGTGGAGCCCCGACTGATTCGAATCCGGGCTGAATCTGCCATTGGGCGACTCAACACCCGCCGCGGGCGAATACCATATCATCCGTTCCGGGTCCGAGGCGTTGCCGGGGTCGGGCTCGCCGATGCACAGATCTAGGTCCGCACCGCCCGACCAGGTGAGTTTCACGAACAGTTTCCGTCCGTCGACGGCGGACGTGTATCCCGATTCGTTCATCGCTGCCAGAACCTCGTCCCACTCCGTCGCGCTCGCGATCGCGAGATCGGCGTATCTCATCTTCCCGTTCGGGCCGAGATAACCGGCATACTCGCCCGGGCCGGGAAAGGCGACCGACAGCCCAGTTGCGCGCCTGTATCGGTCTCCGAATCTCACGTTCACGGGCACGGGCGACGATATTGATATATAATGCATCATATTGTCAGCCGCGATATTCGCGTTCGGAAAGGTCGTCCGCAGGTTCGCCACGAGATCCTGCAGATCGCGATGGTCCGGGAACTCGAACGCCTGGATCAGATACCGTTCGGAACCGGTCAGTCCGTATGACGAATCGGCCAGGGCTTCGCGGGCGCCGACGAGGCCGTTGAGATTCAGCGGAAGATCAGACCTGATCACGGAGGCCCAGGCGGCGAATCGCGTCAGGAGGCCGGGGATTTTCGCCATGTCGACCACCGAGATCGTTCCCGAATATCGTCCAGCCAGCGGCGGGGCTTCGTATGCCGCCTTGCAGGCGTTCGCGGCGGCGCGGCCGAACTCGAGCCCGTTTGCCGGCACGGACGAGGAGAGCCGCTCGAACAGCGTCTGATACTGCCAACCCGGCGCGGGTTCGTTCGCCTGTGAGAACGTGAGATACGTTGTCTGCCCCTGGAGCTGGACGGCGATCTCGAGCATGCCCATCAGGCACGCGTCGAGCCCGAGGAACTCGAGGGGTCTGAAGCCGCCGGGAACCTTCGTTCCATAGGCAAGGGCCGTCTGCAGGGCGTGAATGTCCATCATGGCCGCGGCTGAATCATCCGATATAATAGCTGATCGTATTGATGCCGGGCGCCAGCCGGTGCCGTGCGAGGCGATGATCAGGGCCATGTGCCTTGCCGGGAACGCGCGGTACCCCCATGAGACGAAGTCGGCGAGCACCGAGGGATCGGCGGCGTTCACACCGGAACTCCGCCCCAGCTCGGTGGTCGTTCCGGCCCCGAGGAGCAGCCGGCGGGTGCCGAGCGCGGTGTCCTCGT
>JAKJFL010000137.1:0-7526 GCA_022704935.1 Candidatus Rifleibacteriota bacterium | reverse complement strand
CGGGCCGGCGTCCGGTCGTCACCGGCGTGCCAGGGGGCCGGCGTCCGCGCCGGGCGGGACTGGTATGACGCCTGGCTTTGGGGCCGATTTCCGGTCTGGGCCGGTCTGCGTGCGGGAGCCTGGGTCCGCTGGCGGGCCACGGCGGCAGCGCGGACGGCTTCCTTTTCGAGGCGGCGGGTTTCCTCGGCGAGGATGCGGGCGTTCTTCGCCTCGGTCTTGGCCCGGGCGCGCGCGCGTTCCTCGGCCTTGCGGGCCCTGATCGCCGCGATCCGTTCGGCCAGCGGGATTTCCAGCCGTTCGGCCGTCTTCTGGGTGTAATCGAACTCGGCAAGCGTCGCGCGGGGCAGGCGCTTTGCCAGGTGCCGCTCGATCTGGCGCAGGTCGTTTTCCTCGTCGGGCGCGACCAGCGTCCAGGCGTCGCCGACCATCGATGCGCGGGCCGTGCGGCCGATGCGGTGGATGTAATCCTCGACGATGTGCGGCACGTCGAAGTTCACGACGTGGGAAAGCGCCTCGATGTCGATGCCGCGCGCCGCGATGTCGGTCGCGACGAGCACCCGGTATTCGCCGCTCTTGAAGCCGGCGAGGGCCTCGGTGCGCTGCTGCTGGCTGCGGTTCCCGTGGATGCGGGCGCAGGGCACGCCGTTCTTGTCGAGGAAGTCGGCAAGCCGGTTCGCCCGGTGCTTGGTGCGCGTGAACGCGAGCACATTTTTGATGTTCGGGTCTTCGAGCAGTTTGAGGAACAGCTTCGTCTTCAACTCGGACGAAACGGGATAGAGCGTCTGGGAAATGCCGGTCGCCGGCTTCGAGGGCCGCTCGATGTCGATCGCGACCGGGTTCCTGAGCATCTCGCGCGACAGTTCGGCAATCGGGGCGGGCATCGTCGCCGAGAAGAACAGGGTCTGGCGCGGCGTTGCCGGCAGGTGTCGCAACACGCGCCGGATGTCGGGCAGGAAGCCCATGTCGAGCATGCGGTCGGCCTCGTCGAGAACCAGGACATTGATGTCGGCGAGTTTCGCGTAGTCATACTGGAAATGGTCGAGCAGGCGGCCGGGCGTCGCGACGATGACCTCGTCGCCGCGCTCGAACGCGGCCTGCTGGGGCCCCATGCCGACGCCGCCGAACACCGGGGTGATGCGGAGCGCCGTATGCCGGGCCAGTTCGGAGGCATGCTCGGCGATCTGGGCGGCGAGTTCGCGGGTGGGCGACAGGACGAGCGCGCGGGTCCGTCCGGCGCCGCACTGAAGGAGACGGTTCAGGATCGGCAGCATGAACGCCGCCGTCTTGCCGCTTCCCGTCATGGCGCAGGCCAGCACGTCGCGCCCCAGGAGGGCCGGCGGAATCGACTGGGCCTGGATGGGCGTCGGGCGCGCGAAGCCGAGGTCGGCAAGACCCTGATTCAGAGCCGGGAACAGGTTGAACCCGGCGAACTCGGTCACGGCCGGGATCGGGGTCGAAGCCGCCGCAACCGGCGCGGGCTGTGACGTCGCGGGCCGTTCGGCATGCGGGGTGAAGGGCCGTCCGGCTGGCTGCCGGCCGGAGTCATTCCGGTGATGGGGTGTGGCGCCGCGATGCTCGCCGGCTCTGTGTGTCGTGTGCGTGGAAAAAGCGTTGCGTGAGTTATTCTGGGACATGGAAATAAATGAAAAACCTTTCCCGGCGCCGCAAAAAAAGCGTCAGTGCGCCGGCTCCTCCGGCGGAGGGGAGAAACGGTGGATGCGCCGGTCAGGCCGCCGTCCGGGCCATGATGGCCCCGTGGAAGCGAAGGATCGTCAGACCTCTTCGCGGGCCGGATGCTTCCGGCCGGTCACCAATTGCAAAAATATGCATCGTGTGACTTATATGAGGATAACACACTCTTTCGCGCATGGCTACAAAAAACGGCGGCACCGCCGGAAAAAGGAGCGGCCGGAAGGCGTGTGACACGCTCCGGCGGCGAGCCGGCGGGAGGATGCAAGATGCGCACATTCACGACGTTTTTTCTGTTGCTCGGCCTGATTCTGAGCCCCGGCGCGTTCGCGGAAGAGGCGCTCGATCTCGCTGGGATGGCGAAGATCCTGAAGGAGGCTCAGAAACTGCACGGTAAGCCGACGCCGAAGGCGCTGACGACGAAGGGCGGGGCGCTCGACAAGGGCGGCTACGACCCCAACGTGTTTCTGGCGCTTTTTCCGCGGCTGGGCATCGCGTCAGGGCAGGCCCTGGACTTCGTATACGATCTTCAGGAACTCGGCGGGCATCCCGTCGTCTACGCACGGCCCAAAGACCAGACGCCATTTCCCGGCTTCGCCGAATTCAAGAAAATATATCCAAAGAGATATTTCATAGGCGACGCGACCCGATACGATCCCGTATATCTCGGCAGTATCGTGGCCGACGGCACGCCGGATGGTTTCCTTCAGCTGGCGATCATGGTGCTGACGGGCGAGCAGTTCTATACCCACTGGCACGCCGTGTATTACCTGTTTCTTCCGATCCTCGACCAGGAGACGTTCAACGGCATTCTGAGGGCGTACAAGAAAGAAGATGCCGAGAAAGGGCGCGCGATCGACTTCCGGCCCCGAGTCTTCCTGGATCAGAAGCAGGCACGCGTGGAATACCTCGTTTTCAGCGAATGGACTGGCATCAAGCGCATCGTCTGGACGGTGAGCCGGGAATTTCCCCATCGCCTCGTTTCCGTCGAGGAAAAGGTGCTTCTGCCCTACAAGAGCCCGATTCAGTTCTGAAAAGCTTCAGTCGCCGGCAACGGAGCGACCGGGGGCGTCACTCGAAGAACTCCATCGAGGGCGTGCGCCCGCGCTCGTCACGGGCGAACGGGTCTCGTTCCGGGTTCGGATCGTTCGGCGGAACGTCCATGCGGCGCGCGCCTCTCAGCCGAGCTCGGTGCGGCGCGCGAAGAGGCCGTCGAAAACGGCTTCGAGGCCCGGGTGAGCGCCGCGCAGGCCCGCGACCACGTTCGAAGCCCACTCGAAATACCTCTGTTTGCGCTCCGGTGTCCAGTTGGCCGGCGGCGAGGCCAGGATGTCGCGCAGGTTGCAGATCTTGTCTGCAAGCTTGACCAGCTTCGCCTCGCGCGAGACGTGCGGGGCGTGCTCGATCTGCTTCTGCTTCCGGACCTCTTTGTCGAGGGACTTGTCGTCGGTGACCTCGAGAACGACCGACGTGACTCTCGCCCCAAACTGTTCTTTCAGCTCTTCTGCCGTCGTTTTCGTGTCCTCGATCGTGTCGTGCAGGATGGCGGCGCAAAGAACGACGTCGTCCGTCACGTTGCCTTCGTTGACGAGAACATCCGCGAGGGCGATAGGATGGTTGATATACGGCGACGCCTCGGCGTCCTTGCGACGCTGGTTCCGGTGTTTTGCGGCGGCAAACGCAAGTGCCTTCACGAACGTGCCCAGCTGATATTCCTTCTGCGCCATCGAAATCTCCCCCGTCATCTGGCGATGTTTTCCTGGTCCGACCCGCACGATGCGGGAAGTGGGCCGGCGGCGCTTGGATGGCGCAGTTCAGCCGGGCCCGGTCTTACCGGCACCTCGCGGGCAGCAGAAACCCGCGAACGTCTCCCGGAAAGCACTATACCACTTCCCGCAAAACCTTCGCGAACCCAGGCGGGGACGATCGCATAAGTTTTCACACCCGCTGAATCACCGAGAGACAAAGACCGTTTCACCGCCGAGACACAGAGTCCGGAGCATAATTCACCACAAAGGCACCAAGGCACGAAGATCGGATGGAACATGCAATAAAGCTGCTTTGTGTCTTTGTGCCTTCGTGGTGATTTCAGGGAATTTCAACATACCAGGACACAAAGCGAACAGAGGGTTCACGGAGAAGAGAAAAAATCTCCGTGAACTTTGGGCTCTGTGTTTCAAACTTCGAACTTCGAATTTCAAACTTCCAAGTATGGTCCCGTTCCCGGAGCGGAAGGGAACACTCAGGATCTGGCGTAGTAGTCGCGAACCTTGAGGGTGATCTCGCGTTCGGTCATCTTGTCGGCCGGCAGAACCTCAACAACCTTTTCGCCCATCATGTGCCGCTCGAGGCTCTTGTGAAGCTCGACTTTGGCCTCGCCAGGCCCCATCAGCATGATGGAATCGGCGTTTTTCACATACGCCGCGATATCGTTGTAGTATTTCTTCAGATGAACGGACGAGTGCCGTTGCAGGGAGTCATCGGAAAACATGTCCTGGCCCCCGTATTGAGTCTCGACACCCGAAGGACGGCCGGTCGTCTCGATCTCCGAGTGAACGACCTGCACCGTTTCTTTTTCTTCCCAGAGCGTCACGATAACGGCCTTCCTGTGGTCTACCCATACACCGATCTGTTTATCCATACAAGGCTCCTCTCACAGCAGAACGGATATCCTCTTGTTCCGGGAACGGGAAAAACATCTGTTTGATGTAAACGTATCCCCCCCTCCGGGAATGTCAATCTCCGGGGCCGCGCACCGTCTTCCAAAACAGGCTGGCAATCGTGATTCCGGCCGTAATTTGTCGATTGTGGCTTTTTTCCGTACAATTGAACGACATTCATAACAAAAGGGAGAAAACGCATGTTCGGAAAACCGTCTCTCAGACTCATCGCCGCCGTTCTGCTCGCCCTCTTCGTCACGGGTGCCGTTCACGCCGCAACCTACGGATACGTGGTCGTGAAGGGCAAGAGCGAAGACGCCCTCGACCGCGAAGTGACCACGATCGAGCGGCTCATCAAGGGGTGGGACAAAGGCGAGCTGCTGTTCAGGCACAAGGTTGCCAACGGCATCGTCTTCTTCAAGAAATACACGGTGACCCTGGTGTTCGCCGGCCTCGAGAAGGACGTCACCGCGTTCCTCTCCAGCGGCCCCTACGAGGGTGATTTCGTGAAGGACGTCGTCGTCCAGTCCGTCTACTCGAGCAAGGGCGACCCGAACGTCGGCGAAAGCACGATCTCGACGGTGCTCCAGAAAAAATTCCCGAACATCCGCAACGCCGTCGCCACCATCAAGGGCAAGTCCGACAACGCTCTCTGGAACGAGTTCAAGGCGTCGAATCCCAAGAACTACCAGAAGCATCTTCTCGGCGGGAAGCTCGTCAACCCGCAGATCGACGTGACGTTCTACAGCCTCAAGGCCGTCGAGGAAAACCGGATCTTCAGCGTCACCTTCGCCGAAGGCTCGACCCGCACGCTGGACTGACTTCGGGGAACGGCTTCACAGCCAAGGTCCGAAGGCCGTTTCGCCACAAGGACGCCGAGACACAGAGGTTTGTAAGAGTTTCTCTGTGTCTCGGCGTCTGGTATGTGGATTTCGTTACAAGAACCGATCCGCAGATGACACAGATGGCGCAGATGAAATTCTGAAAATCTTCTTTTCAAGGAGTTTTCGGCGCATACGGAAAACAGGTGTTTTCCAGGTGCTCGCTCCTATCAGTTCTTCATCTCTGTGGTGCGTTGTTTGTTGATGGAAACGCGGTTCAGAAGGCCGCGGGTTTTTTCTTTTTATAGCCGCACTTGCAGACCTTCTTGCCGGCCATGTCGCGGGCGCACTCGGGGCAGTAGCGGCTCAGCCGCTCCATCGCCTCCTGGCGGAGCTTCACTTTCTCCTGGATCCGGGCGAGCTCGGCCGAATCCATCGGCGGAATCTCCTCCGGCTGTTTTTCCTCGAGGAGCTCCTGCATTTTCTCCTGATAGTCGGGGTTCTCTTTCAGGTAGGCGAGAAACGCCTTCTCGGGAGTCAGGCCTTTTTTATACAGGTGAATATAATCATACAGAGGTTCTTCCTCGAGTTTTTCCTCGCAGATCTTCTCGAACGCTTCTTCCCAGGCTTCCATGGACATCCGTTGCGTCATCACACACCTCGCTCCGCACGATAGGGAATCCCTCGGGTCGGTCCAATCATAGTACAACTCCGCCCCCGTATCAATTGCCCGTCGCGGGAAGAAGGATGAACCTGGGCCAGTAGATCCAGGCGTGCTCGATGAGGTCCTTGAAATTCACGGAGTTCGCCACGTAGGAAATGACCGTGCCCGACTCGCGAGAGAGTTCGGGATGGGCTTTCGCTGCGTAGGTGAAGACGCCCTTCCGCCGCAAAGGTTCGGGGCAGGTGTAGATCACACGTGGCTCGCTCCAGGGCCCGACAGGGGAAGCGGCCTCGCGGGCGAGGATATCCGGCGACAGGTTCCCTGCTGACTGGATCAGCAGATACCGGCTCTTTTCCGCTCCCTGCCCGGTCTTCATCGGCGTGACCGAGTATTCCGTGGTGATGTCGTCGGCCAGCGTGCGACAGGCCCGGAAATCCTTCACCCAGCCGTCGGGGCCGAGAAACCGCCACCGGTCGAACTGGCCGATGCGGGAAACGGGAACCTTCGCTACGATCATGCCGCGCTTTCCGGGCCGCTCGTCGACGCCGTAGATATACAGATCGTCTCCGACCGGCGTCACCCATGATCCGAAGTGGAGCGTCCGTCCGGGATCATCGCCGCCGGCCTTGTCCGTTGGAAATATTTTCCACGGTATTTTACGCATCGAGACCCGCCAGGCGGGCGGAGCGTCGTGCGGGTTCGAAATATGGGCGAGCCAGGTGCCGATCGTCCGAAAGCCGAACGCCGACGAAGCGTCGGTCGTCTCGACCTGGATGAGGAACAGCCACAGCCCCTGGTGGTTCGTCGCGCCGTGAAACAGCCAGAAATATCCGCGACCGTCGGGCGGATCGAAAAACGACTCGGGGCCGCCGACGGCTGTTTTCCCAAAGAAAATTTCCGGTCGTACCGCGGTGTTCTCCTGGATCGCGACGGCGTTGTGCACCATCGTCACCCGCCGCCGCTGTCCCTCGGCCACCCGGCCGACGAAGCTGTCGCTGAACAGCCACAGGATGCGGTTTCCGTCGAGCGGAATCGTGAAGACGCCGTCCCCGCCGATCCAGCCGCGGCTCCACTGGAACCAGGTGTTCATTTCCGGCAGGTCGACGCACTGCGTTCGGGTGCGCTCAGGCACCGCCGGCCCACTTCCCGCCTCGTGCGGGTCGGCTCCGGCTGGAATGCGCCATCCAGGCGCCGCCGGCCCACTTCCCGCCTCGTGCGGGTCGGCTCCGGCGCTCGTTCCAGCAATCTGCCATGTCGAAGCGGTCGAGGCGAGAAACAGGACTGCAACGCACAGCAGTCCGAATCGTTTCATTTCATGTCGCCAGTTGTATATGTTCATATATATTTTACTCGGCCGGCGAACAGACGAAAATCTGCTTCTTCGACTCTTCGACGAAGGGTTCCTCTTCGAACGTTCCGAACTTGTGGAGGATGCGGAACCCGTTATACTTCAGCAGGAGCTCGAGCTCGAGCGGATAATAGCACCGCATGCCGAACTCCTCGATGCTCTCGACGCCCTCGATATCGAAGTGCCACCGCACCCGGTTGACCTGGGTCAGGGCGTGGTATTGGCACGTCTCCCTGACGACGATCCGCTTCCCGTCGGCGGTTCGGAAGTTGAACGCCTCGGTGGACACCCGCTCGCGTTCGACCATCAGGTGAATACTGGGATTGAACACATCGAACAGGAAC
>JAKJFL010000136.1:0-7530 GCA_022704935.1 Candidatus Rifleibacteriota bacterium | reverse complement strand
CTTTCTCGGCTCATTTCGCCGAAGTCGAGGTCGATATCGAGACCGGCGAAGTGAAGGTGCTCAAATACGTCGCATCCGTCGACTGTGGCACGGCGATCAATCCGCAGCTTGCCGATGGTCAGACCCAGGGTGGCACGCTCAACGGCATCAGCTTCGCTCTCACCGAGGAGTGCATCTTCGACGGGAAGGGGCGCATGCTCAACCCAACCTTCAAGAACTACAAGATCTTTGGCACGGCCGACATGCCCGAACTCAAGACCTTCCTGGTGCCGACCTACGAACCGACCGGCCCCTACGGCGCCAAGAGCGTCAGCGAGATCTGCATCAATGGGCCACTGCCGGCGATCGCCAACGCCATCAAAGATGCCGTTGGCATCCGCCTGACGCGGTCCCCCTTCACGCCCGAGAAGGTTCTCAGGGCCCTCAGGGAAAAAGCCGCGGGTACGCACGAGTGATGGAGTGCGGAAACCGCTCGATCATGCAGAGCGGGAACCGGCGCCGCCCCCACCTGGGGGTGGCGCTGGTTCTCGTCTGCGGCCTTTCTTCCGTCATCGCGCCCCATCCCGCCGAGGCCTGGGGCAAAAAGAAAAAGGGAAAGCCCTCCGCTGTCGCGCCCACGGCGCAGAAAATATCGGCTGTCGCCGCGAAGCTGCTTCAGAAGGCGCGTGTCCTGCGTGAGAAAGGCAAGAACGAACAGTCGATCGAAACCTACAAACAGGCCCTGCAGATCGACTCGACCCTCGCGGAGGCGTATCTCGAACTGGCAGATATCTATAGTGATATCAATATTCCTGAAAGCGCCGCGGCGATGCTTGAAACGGGATTGCCCCTGGCCGAACAACTCGGATACGAGCCGGCCACACTTGCGGCAGCCTGGTGCCAGGCGGCCGAGCTGAACGTGCAGCTCGGTAATCTCGACCTGGCGTCCGGCGACCTCGTGAAGGCGACGACGCTGGTTCCAGAGGATGCCCTGCCTCATAAAATTGCAGGTGATATCCATGCCGCGAAGCAACGGGTTGACGATGCGTTCAAAGCGTATCGCGAAGCTGTCCGCCTGAATCCGCAGTTCGGTGATGCCTGGTTTGCCATGGGAACTCTGGCTCTAGAGGCGAAACGGGCGAAAGAAGCACAGGCGGCATACAACGGCCTCCTCGGAGCTGATTCCGATCGAGCTCGGCAGTTCGCCGAGTCTATGCTGCAGGCTCGCCTGAAGCCAGTCGTCGCACCGAAACAGCCACAGGAGCGGCCAGCCGCTTCAAACGACGATCCCTATGCTGTTCCAGAGACTCCCTCCTCTGGACCACGCAAGCCGAAGAACCCGATTTCGCCAGCTCCGAAGCCGGTGGCTGCGGCAGAACGGGAAAATCCGTATGAGGGTATCGACCCTCGCCCGGCCTCATCGTCGCTCACTCCGACAACGAACCGACCGGACGCCACGGCGTCCCGGCCACCCGCATCCACTTCCGTCAGCGACTCCGTTGCCGGGACGAGTTCCAGATCGGTGGCATCCGCTCCTGCTCCGCAGCAGCCCGCGGAGCCAGTGAAAGAGACGGAGACCGTCGCCGGAGCGCCGGCGACCGAATCAACTCCGCTTTCTGATTCGCTGCTCCAGGCCATGGCGGACAGGCTGTTCGACGAGGATCCGGCAATGGCCGACAAGGCCTGCGAGGAGATGGCGCTATACGCCGAGCAGGCGTTTCCGGTCGTCGTGGAACGCCTTCCAGATCCCGATCCCGACCGGCGTATTCGCCTTATCCGGGCCCTGGGGCGGATGAAAAAGATTGCCGATACCGTCTCACCGGTCCTCGAAGATCTTCTTCTCGACCCGGATCCCGGTGTGCAGGCTGCTGCCGAAGCGGCGATGGGGGCCCTGAAACAGTAGCGCATCGTATCATAGAGAAAGCCGGCCGAAGGCATGTGCCTCCGGCCGGCTTTCCCGTTCAGGACGAAACTACTGGTTCATCGGCATCAGGACGGGGCTGTCGAGGTTCATCGCCTCGGTATCACAGACGGGCTGGAAGCCGCCTTCCTTGAAGACGCCCTGGTACAATTCGGGGTTTTCGCCGTAGGCGACCTTGATGTCCATCTGGTCCTTGACCTCGTTCCAGCCTTCGAGGATCTCTTTCAAGCTGGAAATCTCCTGGTTGTATTCCTGCAGAAGTTCGGTCGGGGGTTTCACGTGGTAGTCGATGCCAAATACGCCGTCTCGCGTGTCGGAGTTTGAACGGTTGGCGAGGGAGGAGAACTTCTTCGCTTCGTTCAGGTAGAGCTTGTTGAACTTGCGATGCTCCTCGTAGGCCGGATACAGGCCGCTCAGCCAATCTGCGCCTAGGAAGCCGGAAGTGCCTTTCACGTCGAGGAACGTGCCTTCTTTCAGGTATCTGCGGATGGCGTCGTTGGTGAAGTCCTTGTCGAAATCGACGTTCAGAAGCGAGTCTTTTTCCATCCACAGATCGTTCATCAGCTTGGCCGTATCGAGGTTGTGCTTGATGGTCTGGATGATCAGGACGATCTCGGCGGCTTTCTGCGAGGCGCTGACGGGAACATACGCGAGAATTTCCTCGAGCTGCGCTTTGTAACGGTCGATCATCGCCTTCGGGGTTTTGAGCTTCTTGTCGGATATCTGCCAACCGAAGGCATCACGGCATTTCTTGTACAGATCGTTGTTGACCACGTCGGGATCGTATTTGTAGCCCTCGAGCAGCCCCGAGAGAGCCCGACGGATCTGTTGCGTGCTCTCCAGGTTCTTGACAAGGCCTTCGATGACCTTGTCGTTCTCCTTCATGGTTTTTTCCATGCTTTCGCGGCCGATCTCGACCTGCTTGGTGAAGAACATCATCTCCTTGGAGCCGATGATGAAGGCGTCGGCCTCGAGCGACTGTCTGAGGAGGTCTTCAGTGTAGGCGCCGGTGTCGATGCCGAGCAGGTAGACGTAGTTGAAGGGGGACTGCTCGATGCGCAGGCCCACGGCGTCGTAGATGCCTTCCTTCAGGTTCTTGGCCATCAGGTAGTTCTTGTATTTCTTGACGAGCACGTAGTCGGGGTTGAAGAAGACACGCTTGATGTCGCCGTTCTTGATTTCCTTCTCGTAGCCCCGAGAATCGATCTTGTTGCCGACCCACGAAACATAGGTCATCGGATTGATCACGTGGCCGATGGTACCGAAGAAGCCGCGGTTCTTGGCCTCTTCGCTTTCCTTCTCGTTCGGCTTCCAGGACATGTAGTCGGCCTTCTTGTGCCAGAGTTCCATCAGGCGGGCCATATCGAAGTCGGGCAGGGTGAAGCCGGTCTGGTTGTAGTAGGTCATCAGTACGCCCTGCTTCTCGAGCTCCGTGTAGACGGCCTTCCCGGCTTCATACTGCTTCATGTCCTCGTCCGTCGCAGGCTGCTGTTCGGCGATATATTGGCCGTAATCACGCTCTGCCAGGATCAGAGAGGCTGACTTCTCTTCCTGCTTCAGGCTGGCGCGGTTATTGTAAAACGACTCATATTCTTTGTCGTTCTGGATCAGGAACCAGTGGGAAGCCCTGTAGGCTTCCTTCCATTTCTTGTTGTGCTCGCCGATGATGTCGCCGACGGTCGTGAGGATCATCCAGGCGAGCGTGAGCACTGCGACGACCTGGCCGACGACCGGGATGCAGAACATGCAGACGAGAGCTGCCGCGCCGAAGGCGATGTCGACGTAGTTCTTGACCATCGAATACGACCCGTAGCGTCCGCCCTGACGATCCTCGGAACTGATGAGCTGCCAAGTCGAGAGAGCCAGTCCCAGCACGGCAAGGCCGATTCCACAGGTTCGGGCGGCGCCCTTCACGTTGGAAATCGTGCGCCCGCGCCCTGGATTATGGCCCGTGGTTTTCTTCACCCAGCGAAGATACGACTTGAACCCTTCGCCGGCGACCTTCGGGTTGTTCCAGCACGGGGGAGGCGCCATGAACTCGAGGAACTGGAATGCCTTGTTCTTGCCCATGGCCTTGTCGAGTTTGTTCGTCCAGGCGAGGAAGCCCTTGAACATGTTCGCGCCACGAAGCGAGGGGTTGATTTTGCCGAAAAAGCTGACGGCCAGGGTGGCTTTCTTGACGAGGCCTCTGATATTGCCCGCCAGGTCCTTCGCCGTGCTCGGCAGGCCAGAGATGGCCTTCATCGTCGAGTAGAAGCTGAAGACGTCCTGCTGTCCGGCGTCCATCATCATATAGGCACCCGAAATCGTGGTCAGCCAGTCGCTCCAAGCCTTGGCCTCACACTCTTCCTTCGTCGAGCCGCGCAGTTCCAGCATGTACTGGAGGTATTCGTCGGGGCTCATGACGTCATCGATGTCCGAGATGCCGTTCACATTCTCGGAGTTCACCGTGGGCGCCGGCAACTCCTCGGCCTGGAGAACCGGGACGATCATCGGCTCGATCATCAGCCAGAACGCAAAAAGCAGGATCCATGGACGTGCCCGGCGTGGAATTCTCAGCATGTCATACCTCCTCGCGACAACCGTATTCGACGTTCTCTCATCCTACGCATGAACGCGGCAAAAGTTTTGCCGCGCGAAAACCTGTACAGACTCGGACAAGCTGCCCTCTGATTATACCGACCGGGATGGGGGGATTCCCGATTCTCTCCCGGAGCCGGTTGCGGGCGCGTGTCACTTCTGGCCGATGCGCTCGCGGGCGACCCTGGCCTCGAGCTGGTCCTTGCCGCCGTCCTTCTCGATCACCTGCTCGTACAGGGCGCGGGCTTCGGCGGTTTTTCCGACGGCGGAAAGGGCATCGGCATAATCGAGGCCCCAGAGCATGAAGGTGCGGTCGTCGGGGTTGGGGGTGTTTTTGAAAAGTTCCTGATACATAGTGACAACCTTATCAGGATGCCCGCCGTTCTTGTAGGCGAGCAGAAGCCGGTTCTTCGCCTCAGGGACCATCTGCGAGTTCGGATACGCGGAGACGAGATGCTCGAGAACCTGGATGACATCCTCATATCGGGGCTGGTCGTCGGCCATCAGATACAGGTTCGACAGGCGCCAGCAGGATTCGATCGCGTGGTCGGTCGCCGGGCATTTCTCGATGACCTGCCTGTGTAACTCCTCGAACCTGGCGGTCTCCCATTTGTCGAGGCCGATCATTTCCTCGTACAGCTGGAGCGCAAGTTTTTTCTGCTCTTCCGGGGAGAGCGGAGCATCGTCTTTCCCCTGCGCCGGTTTGTCGGAAGCCGGGGCCGTCTCGATCCGAGCCGCTCCCGATGAGGCGGCCGGGGCGGCCGGTTCCCTCGACGGAGCCGCCGCAGCCTGGCCGAGCTTGTCGAGCTCTTTCCTGGCGAACGAGTTGCCGGTGTCGATCTCGAGCACGGTCATCCAAATTTTGCGCGCATCCTCCGTGCGGCCCTTGCGAAGCGCGATCAGCGCCTGCAGGTTCAGCAGGGGGGTGCTGCGCGGAAACGCCTGGGTGGCTTCCTGCAACAGCTTTTCGGCCTCGTCGTACCGCTGGAGTTTGCCCAGGAGCGAGCCGGTATCGCGGTACAGCTCTTCGGACGGGGCGGATTTTATCAGGTCGAGGTATTTCGCGAGGGCTTCCTCGAATTTCCCGGCCCGCTCGAGAGTCCGGCACTCCTTGAGCTCGGCCGCCGAATCGGCCGCGAACGCGGGAACGCCGCCGGTGAAACACAGGGCCAGGGCCAGCAACAGGCATGTGAAAGCGCGCATCAGGCTACCTCCCGAAGGAAAATATGGGTTCAAGGCACTTGGAATGGAACTGGCAGACGAGCGAGAGCTGCGAGCCGGCCCCTTCGCCCACCGCGTCCGACTTGAGCTGCATAGCGACGTTGAGATACTGGAAATCATCGCCCGAGGGAAGCGGTTGGAACAGGAACGACTCGACCTGCTTCGCCCCGTGAAAATCCGATTTTTACCGTCCGCCGTCCGTGTCAGCGTCTTTGACGGAGCGTCGTATTCGTAGGAAATCTGCTTTTCGGCGCTTCCGTCGAGAGCGATGAACGAGAACGAGGTGTCTGACACGGTTGTCAGGGACTTGAGCGATCGCACATCGCTCCGGAGACGCTCAACGATGGTGTCCATGAGCACCTGCGTGTTGAGCATGTCGGTTCCCTTCTTGAAGGAGCGGGTGGTGCGGCTCATGATGAGGGTTCCCGCGAGAAGGACGAGGCTGGCGAGGGTCGCCACGATCAGTGTCTCGATGACCGACATGCCGCGCTTCTTCCGGTGTGGACGCATCACTGGTCCTCCCGGTATTTCACGGCTTTCAAATCGATCGACTGGCGGGATGACTCGCTCCCGTCGTCGACTCGCCAGCTGACCTCGACGGTGAGCAGGAACATTCGGTCTGCGTCGTTTCCGGACGCGTTCTTAACGATGACGCGGGTCTGGAAGAACCTGAACGATTTCCGCAGGTCCCTTTCGATCTCGGATTTCTTCGCGGCGAGGGAGGCGTGGTCGAGGATCGAGACCAGGAGCGAATCCGAAAGGGCGTCGGACCAGCCTTTCGAGGCGAGGGCTTTAGCGTTGGCCAGGGACTCGTCGTATGGTTTGGCCAGCAGGCGGTCCATCAGGCTGGCGGCCAGCTGGCCGGCCATCATGTGCTTGCCGACGGAGTGCGTGCCGCGCGTCGTGGTGAAGCCGAAGCTGAGGAGGGGGATCATGGCCAGCGAAAAGATGACGAGGCCGACGAGGATTTCGATCATGCTCATGCCGCCGCGTTTGCGGCGCCGGGCCATCGTGCCGGTCATTCCTTCACCTCGTCGGCGGCGAGTCTGTAGCCTTCCAGGTATGATTTGACGCCGACGGCGACAGACGGCTTCGGGTCGGCCATGGACGGAACATAGAAGAAAATGGGTTCGATGCCGGCTCTGCCGAATTCCCGCACCCGCTGACTGAGATTGGGTGTGTTAACGGCGATACCGCCGCAGAAGATGGGCCGTTTCACGGCTTCCCAGACAACCTGGTCGCATGGGACGCCGACCTTCTCGTTCATCGAGATGAGTTGCACGCCGACATGCTTGTCCCCTGCGAGTCTGATGGGGCTGCCGGAGAGGCTGACGAACGTCAGAAGCTCCTCTTGCTTCATGTCGTCGAGCTTCTTGGGCAGCTCGCCCATCAAGGCAACCGGATCCTGGTCGAAATTTATACCTCTTGATATATTTCCGAGGGTGATGTCCTTTTCGACGAGAACGACGCCGCCGCGGATATCGGTCGTCGTGATGTCCTTCAGGTTCAGGCTACCCTTCACATACACGACGCCGTCGACGTGGAACTTCGTCGTGCCGTCGCCGACGGCTTTCGTGAACGCCGCCTGGCTCGGGAATGTCCGGAGGATACGTGCCTGGACCGTCGACAGCGCGGGATCGCCGGCCCGTTTTTTCGGATCGATCGCGAACCAGGCTGGCCCGAACGCGTCGAACCTGCCGTTCAGCCGCACACCGTCGGCGGGTGCGAAATCCCTGAATCCGAACGGGTGGCGGCTTTTCTTGCTCGCGGGATTGACGCACAGGTAGGTGTCGACGGCGGGGCCGCCTGTGTCGAGGCCGCCGGAAACG
>JAKJFL010000816.1:0-1506 GCA_022704935.1 Candidatus Rifleibacteriota bacterium | reverse complement strand
GTACCAGCGGCTCGTGGGCGAAGACGACCGTTCCCTCCCGCACGGCTTCCACGTCGCAGGCGAACCTCAGCTCCCCGAGACAGTCCAGGAAAGCCTTCTCGAACAACGGCCGACCGTCGTTTCCCGTGAGGGTCGAGAGATAGGCGATGTCCTCCCCGTCGAACCGGAAGGATGCGAGAAAGTCGAGGGCAGGTTCAATACCGCATGCTATAGCAAAACCGCCGTGGAACGGGTGCTCGCGGAAGAACATCGTGAAGACCGCTTCCTTGTCGGCGGTGCCCGATTTCCAGTAGGAATAGGCCATCGTCAGCTGATACAGGTCGGTCAGCAGGGCCAGCGAAGGTTTGTACAGGCTCGTCAGTCCGCTCATCTCACTCCTCCGTCGCGATCTCCCGACATGATACCAGCAGTTTTCCCGAGATGCGCGCGAAGCCGTTCGAGCGCTCCGGGCAGGTTCCGGCGGCCGAACCCGATCCGGAACGAATTGTAGGCGGGGCCGTAGAGGCTCCCCGGCAGGAGGAGGACGCCGGCGTTCTGGACGAGGTCGTCACAAAAGTCCGCGACCGCTCCGCGGAGGAGGGTCGGGAACGCGATGGGGCCGGCCTTCGGCCTGCGCCAGCGGAACAGGTCGGGATGCTCACCGAAAAACATGTCGAGCAGGTCGAGATTGTCGCGGATAATCCGCAGGTTTCGCTTGACGATCGCTTCGCGATGCCGGAGCGCGAGGGTCGCCAGAAATTCGGACGGGGCGCTGGAGCAGATCGTCGTGTAATCCTTGAACGCCGCGATGTCGCGGTACAGGGCTTCGTTCCTCGTCGCGATCCAACCGATCCTGAGCCCGGGAAGGCCGTAGGTTTTCGACATGACGCCGAGCGAGACGGCACGCGGGTTGATGTCGGCGAACGCCGGCAGGGTGGGGCAGCCGTATTCGAGGCCGCGGTACACTTCGTCGGAAAAGACGATGAACCCGTGCCGTTCCGAGAGCGCCGAGAGTTCCTCCAGAAATGCCTGTGCCGGAACGAACCCGGTCGGGTTGTGGGGGGCATTGATCACGACGGCTCTCGTCCTGTCGGTCAGCGAACGTTTGAGCGTCTCGATGTCCAGTTTCCAGTTGTCCGCAGGATCACCCGGCCACTCGGTCACCTGGGCGCCGATACTGCGCGCCACTTCCCCGAGCGACTGGTAATACGGGGCATGCACGATGACCTCGTCGCCTGGCTCGAGGGCGACATTCATGAACGTGAAGATCGCCTCTTCCGCGCCCGCATGGACGAGGACCTGGTCGGACGAGATGCGTTCATACAGCGACGTGATCGCCTGCCTGAGGTCGGGATGCCCCAGGCTTTCCGTGTATCCGAGCCAGAGCGCGGAAAGACGTGCCTGCGCGTCTGTTTCGAACGCCAGCAGATCGCCGGTCGTCATGCTCTCGCAGTCGGACGAGCAGAGCAGCCAGGGCGTCGAGAATTCATACCGTGCGAAGTAGCGTTCGAGCCTGAACGGGCGGGT